>NZ_JAFAVV010000107.1 GCF_019242285.1 Bradyrhizobium sp. | reverse complement strand
CGGCGGGTCTGCCGCCGAAACTCACCGTGCCGATGATCGTGTTCTTCCTGCCGGTCCTGTTCATCGTGATTCTAGGGCCGGCGGCAATCAAGGTGCTGTGGACCGACCTCAACTAGGCGCGGCGCTCAGGTCCCCGCACCGGGTCCGCGCGCGTCGGTCATCTTTTTCTTCGGCTTGCCGGCCTTCTGCTCAGCCAGCATCTGCTTGAGATAGGCGACGTTGGCCGCGGCTTCATCCGGCGGCAGATCGGCGCGTGCAATCGTTTCGGCTTCGCCGAAGCGGCCCTGCAGGCCGATGACGAGCGCGAGGTTCTGGCGCACGCGCGGATCGGTCGCCCGCCGGTCGACCGCCTTTCGCAGCGTCGCCTCTGCCTCGGGCAGGTTCTTAGCGAGCGCATAGGACAGTCCGAGATTGGACAGCACTGTTGGCTCGTCGGGCACGATCTTGAGCGCGCTCGAGTAATAGCGCTGCGCGTCCTCGTGACGGCCCATCTGATCGAGCACCGCGCCCTGCGCCGACAGGATGCGCCAGTCGGGATTCTCCGGCGTGTGCGCGCGCTCCAGCACCGCGAGCGCTTCCTTCAGCCGGTTGGCGTCGGCGAGCGCGCGGCCATAGGCGCCGAGCAGCGTCTTGTTGTTGGGGTCGTGCAGCGAGGCCTGTTGAAGCACGGCAACGGCCTGCGTACGCTGACCGAGCGCGCGTAACGCCTGCGCGTACTGCAGCGCCGCGTCGGTATCTTCCGGATTGTTGCGATAGCGTGTACCGGCGTCTTCAGCGGCGCGGCGCCACTCCGTCTCGGATCGCGGAGCCGGGCTTGAGATCGCGCCGGTCACATCGGGAGAAGGGGATGTCGCGCAGCCAGCCGCCGCCAATGTGAGGCACGAGACAGCGGCCGCTTGGCAGAGCCGCCACGCAATCCGGCCGCGGGGATGACGCATCATGAATTCGCTCCGCCGGACGCGAGGACCGGTCCTGCGAAGCAATAGGTTGTTAACCTTAATGCCTCGTTAAGCGGTGGCCGCCGGCAATTGGGTAGCGAAATCAGTACGTTATCGTGAAGACGGGCGCGTCTCGGGGACGGCAGGGGCGGGGCCGGCCGCGAGATAGGCCATGTGTTTTATGGCCCGGGTTCCGTGTGCCACCGAATCCAGAATGAGCCCACACGCCAGCGCGAGGAACGACAGGACGATGAGCCCGGTCGCGAGCACGGCCGTCGGAAGGCGTGGCACCAGTCCGGTTTCGACGTAGCTGACGACGACCGGTGCGCCGAGCACGAGCCCGACCAGCAGCAGGACGAGTGCGACCAGAGAAAAGAACTGAAGCGGCCGCTCGTCCTTGATCAGTGTGACGATGGTGCGAAGGATCTTTAGCCCGTCGGAAAATGTTCGCAGCTTCGAGGCGGTGCCGCTGATGCGCCCGCGATAGGGCGTGCGCACTTCTCCGATCGGCATGTTGAGCTCGAGTGCGTGCACAGTGAGTTCGGTCTCCGTCTCGAATCCCGCCGCCAGCGCGGGAAACGATTTGACGAAGCGGCGTGAAAACACGCGGTAGCCCGACAGCAGATCATGGACGCGGTCACCGAACACATAGCGTACCGCGCCTGACAAGACTGCATTCCCGAAAACATGAAAGCGGCGATAAGCCTCCGTTTCCGCCGCCACACGGATCGCGCAGACCATGTCCAGGTGATCGTCGGCCAGGAGTTGAACCATCTGCGGCGCGGCAGCCGCTTCGTAGGTGCCGTCGCCATCGACGAGAACGTAAATGTCGGCCTCGACGTCCGCGAACATGCGGCGAACCACGTGGCCTTTGCCTTGCAGCGTCTCGCGGCGAACGATCGCTCCTGCGCCTCGAGCGGCGTCCGCTGTGCCGTCCGTCGAGTTGTTGTCGTAAACGTAGATCGCCGCGGACGGGAGCGCGCGGCGAAAATCGCCAACAACTTGCGCGATTGCATTCTGCTCGTTGAAGCAGGGAATCAGCACAGCTATCGACACGCCGGTGGTCATCGCCGCCGCTCCAGATCGCAGAGTCGCATTTTTACATCAGCGACCTGTAACGGTTGGCAACGATTCGTTGCAACCAGTCCATAGCTATCCAGTGCGCTCCTGGGCCATTCGCGGACCTGGCCGTCGTCGAGTTCTTTCAGTTGGACGCCGCTTCGCGCCATCAACGCCTTGACCTGCTCGGTCAGTGGCGAGGGGCTGTTCGCGCGCACATCGAACTCACCGCCGATGTCGATGTAGCGCGTATCGGGTGGCAGACTGGCCGCGGCAAACAAGGCCGGCTTGAATGCAACGAACACGACATTATTGCCGCCGATATCGAGCGGCTTCGGATTGATTGCTTGCCAGTAAGGCTTCCACGGTACACGGCCCCAATCGGGGACCTCGGCCGTCAGGCATGCGCAGGCAGCCAGCGCGGTTAGCGCGATTGCGGTCAGGTAATTGCGGCCGAGCTGGAGTGCGAGAATCAATAGCGCCGCTCCGCACAGGATTTCCAGCACGACCATGTAGCGGTGAATGGCAAAGGTAGCGAGCCAAACGAGATATCCAAGCACGAAGGTCAACAGCAGGCCGGTTGCCGGCTCGCTCAGCACGCGTCGCCGCCAGTTACCGAGGGCCGCGAGCGCTGCCAGGAAGACAGTGCAGCCGCACACCACGACGATCCACCGGACATCGCGAACGCCGATCTCGGCCGATGGTGAGCCAATCTCTGGATTGGGGCTGCTCGCTGTCAACCAGTACAGAGGGTATCGCCAGATATCGAATATGGAATGCGGCAGGAACCTCTGGTCGCGGAATGAAGATTGTTCGAATCCCGATGCGTGAAAGATGCCGTTGAACAGCGGATAGAACGGATTGCCGAAGCGCTGCCAAATTTCGAAGTGCCAGGGGGCACCGACAACCACAGCAGTGACAGCCGCCGCCCCGAAACATGCGACAAGCCATTTGATTCGCTGGCGCAATGTGT
>NZ_JAFAVV010000883.1 GCF_019242285.1 Bradyrhizobium sp. | reverse complement strand
CGGCAACTCCGGAATCATCTCCTTCGGACACGTAGGATTCATGGCCATTGGCGCCTATGCGGCGGCCTGGCAAACCTGCTGCCCGGCGCTCAAGCCGACCGTCATGGCGGGCTTGCCGGCATTTATCCTTCATCGTTCCGTACCGTTTCTGCCGGCCACCGTTATCGCCGGGACTCTGGCGGCGATGGTGGCGCTTGTCGTCGGCTTCTTCATCATGCGCCTTTCCGGCGTCGGCGCATCGATCGCAACATTTGCCTTTCTTGCAATCGTGCAGATCGTCTATTCCAACTGGGATCACGTGACAGCAGGCACCAGTGGAATTGTCGGGATCCCAGTCATCCTCAACGTGCCGATTGCAACCTGCGCTTCGGTAGTTGCGCTGACCATCGTTTACGGCTTCCAAACTTCACGATATGGTCTCTCGCTCCGATCTACCCGTGACGACGAGATTGCGGCGCGGGCAGCTGGAGTCAACGTATTTCGCCAGCGGCTCATCGCCTTCGTCTTGAGCGCTTTCCTGGTGGGTTTCGGCGGCGCGCTTTACAGCCACTTCCTCGGGATTCTCAGCCCGGACATCTTCTATTTCAATCTTGCCTTCATCACGCTCGCGATGTTGGTCGTTGGCGGAGTTGGCAGCCTGGCCGGGGCCGTGATCGGTGTGCTCGTCATTTCCTCCGCCATCGAAGTGCTCCGGCGTCTCGAAACTGGGATCGATTTGAGTGGCGTCGCGGTCCAGCTTCCGCCCGGCTCTCAGGAAGTTTTTTTGGGCATCTTCATGCTGCTCATTCTCATTTTTCGGAACCGCGGCCTCACTGCCAGCCGCGAAATCGCGTGGCCTCGCCGGCTATCGCCGCACCGTTCGGGCGATGAGATATCCGCAGAGCAGAAATGAAGAACATTTGTCAGAGCTCCACGCCATCCTCACCACCTTTACCGAGGGCGCGGGTTCATTAAGGCGCGGCCGTAGCCTGATTGACGCGAGCTGAACGAAGGCTAGATAGTTGGCGGCAAGCCTATCGTAGCGCGTCGCCACCCGACGGCATTGTTTGATCCTGTTGAAGAACCGCTCCACGCGGTTTGAGCGCGGTAGAGATAAGGGTTGAAGCAGATCGGATCTGTGCGATTGCTTTTCGGTGGGATGTCGGCCCGTGCACCCTTCTTCGTGGCAAGCTCTCTGATCAAGTCGGCGTCATCGCCACGGATTGCGGGGCAGAAGCGAACATCAACCAACGACAATCCCCGCCGAAACCGTCGGAAATGACTGATACTGGCGAAAAAGTCGGTTTTTGTTGTAGATCCGGCCGAATCAGGGGCTCGAGAACGAGGACAGTTTGGCAGCGAGGGCGTTGCGATCTTTCATAGAGGTCTCACGCAGCAGACCCGCGCGGTGGCACGGGTGGACCGAGGCATCGAAGCGCAAGGGTTTTCAGGTTCTGTACGATGGCCGCGAGATGAAATTCGTCACGCGCAGCGGAGAGCCCTCGGAGCCGGATGCGTTCGAAACCATGGTGGGTCTTGAGGTGAGCAAAGCGCATCTCAACGCGCTTGCGTTCATCCCTCGACTTGAGGAAACGCTTTGTCCCCATGAGTCGTCGCGCCCTATCGCGGGCGTCTTCGTGAACGTCGCGGGGTACCTGTCGAGCAGCCATATTCGAACAGCATCGCGCTTTGAGTACACAAGCATCGCAGTCGAATTTGGAGGCGCGGTGGCGGAGCATGTTGCCGTCGTGCACGGCGCCGGTGGTGTGTAGCAGTGTTATTTGGACAAATGTAGATGCCACGCCGTCTGTCCCACCGAAAGTCACTGCGCGAAAAGGTGCCATCATCGCGCTCGCTTGCGTCGCGAACCGGAATGTGTGGAGCAATCCCGCGGCCAACCAGCCAGCTGAGGAAACGGCCCGTTCCATAAGCGGTGTCAGCAGCAAGACGCTTCGGCTTCAAACCAAAGCGGCGTTCGGTTCGATCGAGCATTGCCTTTGTGGACTCGACCTCCTCGTAGGTCCGCGCGGGGTTCAACGTCGAAAATAGCCGCATGCTCAAGGTCAATGAGATAGTCGAACCCATACCCGAACTGCACGCGCTTGTTGGCTTTGGCCGTCCACGCCGAGGACGGATCAGAAGGCGAGATCGCCTTCCGCGGCTTGCGATCGGGGCGTCACGGTGGGGGTTCCATCAGAACCGCCACCGCGGCTATCCTCACCCTGCTGGACCTGCCGCCGTCGGTATCGGAGCAAAGCGGGCCTCGCGAACGATCTATGAGTACGTGTCCTAAGCTGGCTCCCGAACTGAGCCGATCATCCATCGAACAGACGGTCAATCCCATCGAATGGGCGAAAATGCGATAGCGAGCGGCAGAGCCCAGGGGTCGCGCGAGGCGTACCGCCCGGACTGATTCGGGCGGCCGGTCGACGTGCTGTGGCTGAACGGCCGAATCCTGTCTGAACGGCCACACGGACTGCGCTATCACCTCCTGCGGCTGGTTTGCCCGTCGTGTCGTGCCCCGGACTGCGCCTTGTAAGCGCGCGATAGAGCCTCTTTCGCCAAAGCCGGGAGCTCCCGAACCATGCGATCGAAGTGCCGGTCGATATGAGCAAGCGTCGCCGATGCGTCGCCCGTCTCCAGCGCATTGATGATCGCCATCGGCTCGTCCGACGCGGCAATATTTAAGTTCCGCCACTCAAGATCGACGACCCGAATGAAGTGACTCCGATCGTTGAAGTTCCTCACTATACTGATCATCTCCTCTTGCCCTGACAAGGAGCCAATACGTTCGAATACATGTTCGATGAGCCTCGCCTGCGTCGAGGCGGCCATCCGCTCCTCGTCACCCTCAGTCCCATCGGCGCGGCCGAATGGCAACGCCGGCGGAATTCCATCCCTTTCGAACTGCCTTCTCCGCGTCATGATACTGTATCTGAGGATGGCGCGAGAGATCTCATGGATACCTTCGAGCTCCGCGGCGTCGGGCGCCTTGGCGAAGAAGCCACGGTAGGGAATCGCGACCACCAACCGTTCGCCGTAGAGCTGAATGAGAGCTTCGCGAACTGGTGTCGCACTGATGTGCAAACGGTCGGAAAGCTCAGGCACACTCAGGTGTTCGCCAGGCCGAAATCTGAAATTCACCGCAAGTTCTTTGATGAGCGAGTAGGCCGCGTCCTTCTTATTGTGCTCACTTTCAAAAGTTAACATCGAATTTCATCCACGCGGATCTGATAGTCGGATCCGCAGCCGTTCCATCGCCGCGAAAGCGATCACGGCGCCTCAGAGTACGACGGACAACTATGACAACCACATTATAGGCCATCGACTCGCCGTAGGAACCTACCTAAACTGATAGGGGTCGACGGCTTGCATGCCGCCGGTCGAGGACCCGGCGTGGTGCCGCCACGGGCGCCATCGGCTCAACCAATCGCGCTAGTCTTAGACTCCCGCATAGCTCGGTAACCGCGCTACAGATTGCTTGCACCCAGTTGGCTGGCCACCAAATCCAGAAAGGCTCTGGCTCGTGCGGGAGAGATTGCCCCGCTGACCTGCCGCCGAAGTTTCATCCAGCAGCGTTTAGGACACGGCGCTGAAAGCCAGAGGCCGAAAACGGTAATGTTAGAGATCTCTTAGACCGCCGAAAGTTTCCGTTCGTTCGCCGCTCTTGCCGATTGCCGCATCAAGGGGAAATGCCTCTGTTCATTCGATATGAATCGAACTCAACTGCTGAGAAATGCAGAAGGAGATCGATTATGGCTCGCCAGGAAATAAGGGGCCTAAGACGGACGATCCGATGACAGCAGCTGCATGAAATGGTCCCCCTTGCCGACAACACCATCTGCGAAATGGAACAGCGTGGAGAGTTTCCGCGACGCTTCGCGCTCTCTCCTCGATGTGTCGTATGGGATCTGAGCGAGGTAGAGGCTTGGCTCTTAATGAGTCGAAGCAAGCCCCTCACCCGTGCTCCGCATCCAGACGTGAAACAGCGAGGTAACCGCTCGGTCACAGCCTTCAGCGCAGATGCCAAGTCGGCATCGCGGAAGGGCTTAGTGAGGACGGGACGGTCTTTAAACTTTGCGTCGATCCCGGAGGCGCCGTAGCCGGTCGCAAAGATAAACGGAATACCTTTTGCCTCCAGCTTTTCTGCCAGGGGCATCGTGCGCTCTCCCGCGAGAATAACGTCGAGGATCGCAACGTCATATTCCAGATCCTTTACTTCAGGGCGTTCGCGAAAAATTGCGCGAGGTCATCACGCGCCTGCTGACGAGCTTCCGGATTGGCATGTACGCGCACGCGTCCTCCCTGCCGGCGATGAGACCCGGGGTCGTCGTACTCATAGTCGCCCTCAAAGCTGTCGAAAATATGGGTTGCGCCTCGGAAGACGCGAAGCGAGAGGTGTGCGGCATCGACCGAGGCAAGACCGTGCAAGAGCCCCTCACAGGCGTCGGCCCCACCGTCGTAATCATCTTCGCTGCCGATGAGAATGCGGATTGGCGCGTCGACGAGACCGCCAAACTCAGCACCAGGCTCATGGTTGTAGAGCCAGCAAATCGGATAAAGCGCCGCAGCGGCTCTAAAATGTATCCCAGAACCAAGCACCGCATCGCTGTTCCGGCGGGTCATCAGCAGCAGCGTCTCTATTCCGCCCATGGAACTGCCCAAGAGGCCGATGCGATCGGCATCGATTTCCGAACGTGCGGCAAGGAGATGGTAAGCGCCGGCGATATCCGGCAGATTGTCGGTGAGGTTTTTGGGACGACTGGACGCTCCACCGGGAAGGCCACGGCCGCCCCATTGATCGATCTCGAGCGTTGCGATGCCCGCTCGATTAAGCGCGGCGGCGTAGTAAACACCGGCGTATCGGACACCTCCCGTGCCATGCAGCAGGATAACCGCCGAGACTTTGGTCGCTATGCCGAGCGGCGACTGCAACCGCGCCCCGATCATGATCGTCTTGCCATTCCAGTCGACCGGATAGGCGAGATAATTAATGCGAAGACGCGGGGTTTGCTCCGAGCCTAGTGTGGGCGGCAGCGAAGCAAGTTGGAGTATCACGGCCACTAAAGCAGCGGAAATAGGTCTCACCCTTCTTCTCCGCAGGCAAATAGAACGAACGCGAACTCAAACATATTGATGCCCTCGGCTCAACAGCTTGCCGCGATCGAGCATCTTCACTTTTTGTCGCCTGTAGATCCGCTTCTAAGATCGGGAAGACCACCCATGAGGCATGGCGCAACATCGCAGGCCGTTGCCGATTGTGGGGTCGCGGCGCCTAGTCGGCCGCGGTATCATAGCGCCATGGTGAAGCAATAGTGCCCGTCTTGATCGGCCGTGGCGCGCCAATCTACGCCAGAGCACGATATCACGGCCCACAAGCGCTCCTTCGCGCGCAATCGTCGAGTTCAAGCGCATCAATCGAGCGGCGTACCACCCAATGCTTCGCATTCGAAAGGAGCAAATCCTGGTTGATGATGCCCCAACCAGCCTCGGAGGCATCGAACACGCGCACCCCGAGCCGCTTGGTGGCGGCCTTCTCGGTGGCGGCGACCGGCATCACCCCACTAGCGGTTCGCCGCGACAGCGCCAGCGCGGATCGTTCGTTGCAGCGAGCGCGCTTAATCGACGCTGATACCGGCCGCCTGATGATCGGCCACCACTTTTCGATCTCGGCACGTTGCAGGGCGGCTAGCACCTCGAGCGTTTGCTCTTCGCGCGGCACGATCTGCTGTCCGAGTTCACTCGGCGCGCGGTTCGTGACCGCGTGGCGGATCGGGTGATCCTCGCGCGGTTCGTTGGGGTCGATGTGACCGGCATGCTGGAAACCCGACATGCGAGGTATCGATGTCGCCCTCGAGCGCTGGCAAAAAATTGCGGTCGCGCTGGATGCGCGTCACGCCGACCTCGGCTAGTAGCGTTTCCGGCGCACGTCGGCGACGCCTTGGCATGCGCGCCCATATAGGCCCACACCAGTCTGCCGCGTTCGATTACGCTATAGGCCTTCGCTCTTCCCTTCTGCTTGAAATCCTGCGGCGGTGGCACGCTCGGCATATCGACGCAGTTGCCTTCGGCGTCGAACTTCCAGCCATGATAGACGCAGCGCAGGCCATGCTCCTCGTTACGTCCCAGGAACAAGGAGGCGCAGCGGTGATCCACCGCGCCAACGCGGCCGGCACTGTCGCAGAATGCGATCAGTTTCTCTCCGAGCAACAGCAGGCGAAGGGACGCGCCGTCGTGCGCGAGCTCCGAGGGCAAGCAGGCCGGGATCCAATATTGCCGCATCAACTGGCCCATCGTGGTCGCGGGACCAACCCGGGTCAGCTCGCTGCCTTCAGGTGCCGTTGCCATCGCGTCCTCCTGCTACATCCGCTGGAGCATCCTCAAGCGTTGCTGGATGGCATCTCCGCGGCTGAAATCGTCGCACCGCGCTTGCGGCACGCGGCGCCTGGTCGGGCGTAGGATTTATTCGCCTTGATGATCTGGACGAGCTGATCGAGAAAGCGCTAGATTGAACCGTTCGCGGAGGCAAATGTTTGCGGGATAAGGTCCATCGCAGATCGCTTCTGGTGGCGAGTGGCCGCGCGTTGCTGGCAACGACGCTCGGGTCCGCCCGCAACCTGAGCCCACGGTTCGCGACCGCGCAAACCGCCTCGTTCGACGAGGTGGAACAGCGGCTGGCCACCGCGATCAAGGCCTACGACGGGCAGGGTAACCACCGCACGGCGACCGCGGTCGACAACGCGTCCGCGGAATGGCTGGCGCAGGAAATTGGCCAGGCTGGACTGAGGCCGATACTCGAGCCTTTCACGGTGATGCGAATCGATCCGCTGTCATGCCATCTTTGTGTCGCGGATCGCCGCATCGAGGGCGTGCCATTGTTCGATGCGCCGTTTACGGGGGCCGATGGGATCCATGGA
>NZ_JAFAVV010000591.1 GCF_019242285.1 Bradyrhizobium sp. | reverse complement strand
AATTCGATGCGTCTCCCACCTGCATCAGTTACCGGGTTATCGACGAATTGGGCCGGTGCCGAGAGCGATGCACTTGGCCGCCAAACCTGCTGGAGTCGGCGGGGACCGTCGTTCCCCTGGAGCCGGGCAAGCCGATCGCGGTATCTGCTCTGTCAACCGCGGCCCCCGGCGTCCCCCTTCAGTTGAGCTGGTCGGTTCGTTTTGCACGGCCTTCGGATTCGCCTCAAGCACTCATCGTCGGGCGAAGTCATGAAGGTGCGACGCCAACGTTCCTTATCGACTTGCGCGCAGATCATGAACCCCTTGCCGTCCATGTCACGCCACATCCTGACAGAAGCGACCATTCCTGGACAGCGCCCCATTTGCCACATCGCCGTTCACTCGTTGTAGAGGTGGCGGCCCTTAGCGGAGCCGGCCCGGGCGGCATCATGGCCCGGTTGGAGGGGGGCGATTGGACGTCCATGACGAGTGCGTCGGCCTGCGGGATTGAAGGCATGACGTTGCCGGCGCACTGGGAGGTGCCCATGTTGTCCAATGGGATGGCACCGTCATCATATTCCGTCGAGATGAGCGTCCATTCGCTTCGCTGAGCAAGGTTTCGCAAGTTCTCAACGAAATCGCACTGATGAGCTCAGGACATGCCGCGCCCGATCAGTGCTGCCGACGCACCCAGCGCGAAGATCACGACCGGCGCGTACATCCATCCCTTGGTTACCGGAATCCGGATCGAACTCAGGTGCAGCAAGAGCAGGATGCAGAACGTGATGTTGAGCGCGAGGCCCAACCTGCCAGGGCCAAGAAGCGGTGAAAGCAGGAAAACCGTCGCAAGCGCTGGTACGACATAGGTGACGGGAACCCCGACAAAATATCCGTCGCGGGCACCGAACGTATTGTAATAGCTCAACCGTAGCGCACCGACGATGATGCTGGCGGTCGCGATTGCCAGGGATGAGAGAGCGTAGTCGTTGACGACGAGCAGGATCAATCCCGGAAAGAGGCACTCGCAGACAAGATCGGCCAACGAGTCGAGATTCCTGCCGATTTCTCTTGTATGCTGTGATCGACCTGCTGTTCTCTTGGCGACCACCCCATCGACATGATCAGCCAGAAAGGCCCCAAGTGCGGCTGCGATCCCAAGCTCGGGCCTTCCGGTCAGTCCAAGATAGATCCCGAGCACGCCCAGGCCGAGTGCCGCAGCGGTGATGGCATTGGCAGGGTCAAGCAAGTACTTCGCCATGTTGGCCTCCTGATTGAACGCTTGCGCCATTGAAAAGGTCAGCCTTGTCGCAGAGCGCCTCGCCGACAGCCTCACGAATATGGCCTTTGACCTGTTCAAGTCTGGATGCCAGCGCGTCGTTGCTGGCGCCAAGAATGCGATTGAACTTTTCGCTGTACATGTTGACATAGTTGCCGGAAAATTGCGGCAAGCAGGAAAAGGCCGGAATCGAGGACAGCTCGATAATCGTGCTGGGCTCGATGGCCCGAAACAGAGCCTCGAGTGTGGACCGATACGTATCCGTGACGTCGCTTGTGGCGATCACGACCACCGAATCGGGTTCCTTGACCGGCCTGAGATTGTCGGCGCGACTGATCTCTATCGGCGGGATTGCCAGGCCTCTCAGTTTCTTGCGAACTGCCTTGGGAGCGCGGCTGATGATTCGAGTCGAATTGAACCGACCTGGCAGCTCGCCAAGCAGAATCGAGCGGCCAAGCATTCCGGCGCCGATGAGGTAGAGCGTGCCTCCGATCCGATCCGTACCGATCGCCTCATTGGCCAGATCCAGTACGATACGGTCGTAGTCAGCCGTGGAAAAGAACGCGCATTGGCGTTGCGCCTCTTTGCCGATCTGTACTGCGAGGGCGGCAAGCCGCCTCATAGGCGATCCAGGCGGAAGGAGATCGGCGGCTTGACCGATCTGCTCGCCGATGTAGCTCTCACCCAGGATCTGCGATCGGGCGCCGGCAGCGATTTCGGCGAGCCGCTGCGCGATTTCGTCGATCCCGAACAGACTTCCCTTCGGGCTTCCTACAACCTCGTCTGATTGCGCGAGGACAGCTCCCCGGTCGCCGTAAAGCTCTACGCGCAGGCACGTGGTCAAGAGCAAGAGTCCCTGAGCTGCGAGGCTCGGCATCCGATGCCTTACGGCTGCGGCGTGAACAGCCATCTCGAAGTGATCGGCTATGGAGTGATCCCTGTACTGTCCCATGAAATCCATCGCTCAATCTCCCTCATGCCGGATGCTGTCTGATGGTCGGAGGGTTTCGAGCGAAGAAATCGAACTCGCCGGCTTCGATCATCTCCTCGCAAAGGGCCAGATCCGCTGCCGTATCGATCTCCATCCATGCGCTGGAGGCGGTCGCGGCCTCTACCCGAATCTCCCGTGAGATGAGGTGCTGCAACATCCCCGTCATATCGATCGAGCGCCGCAGCGGAGCGGGAAGCGCATCAAACGCCGAAGCCAATGTCGTCCAACCCGCGGCCGAGAACTTCAACAGTCCCATGTACTGGCCGCCGACCTCGAGGATATCGCTCGGAGTGCCTCCGATTTGCGCCAGAGAGCCATCGGGATGACGCTGGAAACACTCGGCGTCAGACAAGGGATTTGGCATGCGGCGTCGCCAGAGGGCATACCAACAAGGGTCGTAGAGGATGACAATGTCGCCAGGGTGCCGCAGCAATTCGAACACGGCATCACGGGTGTAGACGAGATCACCGTAAGCGACGATTCCACCCCAGCCGTCGAGCCATGCCCTTCCCGTCATGAGCGAAGCGCAGATGCCACTGCACTGCCAGTCCGGATTGTCGATCAAGGGGAGATTTCGGCCTTCGAGCTGGTGCCCACAGTAGCCGCGGACGACCGCAATATCGTGAAGGTCCGCCGCCCGCAAAGCGTCGAGCTGTCGATCGAGCAGCGTTCGGTTGCCGACACGAAGCAGGCACTTCGGCGTATCGTCAGTCAGATCGCCAACTCTCTGTCCGCGTCCGGCCGCCAGTATCAACGTTCTCATGGTGATACTCCGTAGTGGTGCTGGAACAGACGCACGTCCCATTCGTGAAAGGTGGCGCGGCGTTCGGGGTGCCACATCAGCCCCACGATGGGCTCACGGACGTGGCGGACTGCCTTGATGACGCCATCAGCGGCGCGGCCCAGGACGCGGAGCTCGGATGCGGACTGACGGGCACCCAGGCTGTGATAGCTGTTGATTGGCAGAAGAACGCCATCGACCGTGATCTCGTGGTCCTGGGCCACATGGCCCGAGACAGGTCCGAGCGGTACCTCGAAGACGGCTTGCAGAAGCTGCATGCCACGGCATACCCCGATGACGGGAAGGCCATGGCTTCGCGCCTGTTCGAGCAAAGTACGCTCAGTCTCGTCCCGCTCCGGTGCATCGCCGCCATATTCGACGAGGTTGTTGCCTCCTGTAAGCAGGAGCCCAGCGAACGGCAGGGCTTGCCAGAGCAGTCGAGCTGTTTGGCGGTCGTTCGGAATGGCTATTGGCGAAAGGCCGGCGCAGTTAAGGAACGTCGACCATCGCTGATCCAGCGCATCGCGCCGCTCATCAGTCGTAACCTCAACGCGCTGCGTAACGGCGATAAGCTTCATGGGCTCGGACCGAAGGCAACATTTCGACGTGCCGGTTCGCGCAATCGAGCTTCAAGGCGGCTGCAGTCGCCCAACGAGCGAACAGCCGTTCGCCGGCGCCGATGACTGCCGGCAAGTCCAGCTCGCTGGCCCGGATCGCCATGTGGGAGTTGACACCACCGTAGGCAGTCACGAGTCCCGCGATGTCGTGTGAGAAGATCCAGTCAAAGCCCGGATCGGCGTTGGGCAGCAGGATGATGCAGCCCTCGATGCGATCACCGTCAAGTTTCGTTACTACAGGACCCGTCGAACTCCTGTTGGTGATGAAGGTCGGGGATGCGATCGGCATGTGAAATCCCCACACCTCCTTTGCATCAGTCAGAAGGGGTGGAAGTACGGTCTGCATCGTCATCTCGTGAAGGTGGCGTCCTCGCTCGATTGCAGCAGAGAGGAGCGGCTTGGGATCAATCGCCGAGCAATGACATTGACGAATGATGCCGATGTCGGCGAAGCTCAGCTCCTCTGCCGAGAATCCGAGCTCCTCGCCCCATTTCGAAAGCGCGGTTAGTGCATCAGAAAGGTTTCTCGAGAATTCGAATTTGGCGACCTCACGATCCCGAATGGCATTGCTCAGGAATGCAAGATATTGTTCGACGCCGATATCGAAGCCGTGCTCCACCAGCGCCTCGGCGATCGCGCGCTTCTCCTCGTCCGCAAGGCGCGCGCTCGGCTGAACTTCATCGCGCTTGGCGGAACGATGTCGCTGGGGCCCTTGCGCAGGGGGCGATCCAAAGTAGAAGTCTGGTGCGTCATCGTAGCGAGGAGAAAGAATATCGTAGGTGCCCGGCCGGAGATGCCCATATCGCTCAAGGAGGTCCTGCCGATCCAGTTCCTCGAAGTCCTGGCGCAGCTGCGCGCTGACGGTGTTCAGGCCCATCAGGAACGACCGTCGACCAGCCGCGCTCATCATCCCAAGCATGACAAGCGCATTCAAGCTTTGAACTGCGATGAAGCCTGCCCGGGCGAGTCCGGCGAATGGCCGGGTGCCGTAGCGCCTGCAATCCTCCAGAAGCCAGAAACATCGATCCAGGGCCGGCATGTCACTGCTGGCAAGAAGCGCGCGGCGCCGGCACAGCGAGGCAATGCCCGTGCGATCGGCATTGCAGGGGCCGCTTCGCGGATCGATAATTCGTCTCGTCAGATCTCGCAGGGCGGCGAGAAAGGTGTCGATCTCCTGCCTAGTGAATCCGTGTTCCCGCAGAAGGCGGAGCCGCTGCCTCAAGTCGAAAGTGTAACAAGAAAAGACAATCTCGAACTCGATCTTGTCATGAAGCGATGGATGAGCGGCCAACCGATTGACATAGAAATTCACCAGCCGCTCGGCGAGCTCTTCGCCGAGCTGGCGCGGAACGAAGGAGTTGAAGCTCGCCCGGACATCGATGTAGGGAATGCCGAGAAGATCGATCATCAGCGGAAAGCCACGCATGTCCCGGTAACCGTAGTGGCGGCGCTGGTGAGACCAAACGCTGTCGGTCACGAGATCACGATAGAGCGAGAGTGACAGTGGTCTGGGGCGCACACCGAGCATTTCCGCCGGGTTCCAATCCGGCATTATTCCGAGCGCCGACCTGTGGCCGTGGCAGAGTGGATGTCGCGCGAGAACTTCAGCCGCCTTCTTCTGCGCTCGCTTCAAGCCGGCATGGTGGTGGCTCAAATCGCGCTTGAACTTCGATGTGATACGAAGAGGCCTCGCCTGGAGCAGAACGGGAACGTCCGTGTCCGCGCAAAATGCGAACTCCACGTCGACGGTGGCCCATTCCGTGGCGGCCTCGACCTCGAGCATGAGACGAATGACCGATCCAAGCCGATCCGAGGGCAATTGATCGGCATCGCGAAAGTGATAGTAGCATTCGATATCATTGGTGCGGCCTGCCGTCACCGCGGTGGTGTCGCCGGTCATGTTGTAGTTGATGACGAAATACGGTCGACTTGAACCGATCTCACAGCTCGTGGCAACGCCGCTCATCGTGACGTCCTGGAGCATGGGTTGCACCAGAACATGTTCCAGACCGTTGTCAAAGCCACGATATGATCGCAGGACGGTCTCAATAGCGCTGCGCAGCTGCTCAGGACCACGAACATTCTGAACGGAGCTGAAGTGGCCTGCAAGTGAGCGGCCCGAGACGTCCTCGGCTGAGACACTGGAGCGGACGATCACTGGGGCTCCCGCCCATGGATGGACGAGAATTTGCGCAATGACCCTGGCGGGGCTCTCACGCCACTCGGCAACCGTGAAGGTGGTTTGTTCAAGAACCGTCGCCGCGGCCAGGCGAGGAGCCAGATACAATAAGGTCTCGGACTTGTTCCTAAACGCCTGCATCGGCTAGGACTCCTGCGCGCGTGCGGTCCAGGCTCGCGTACGGTAGCGAAGCGTGAGCCGCTCTTCACCTTCCGTCTCCCGCTCGATCGTCCTGAGGATGGTCGCCCAGCGATCCGGACCTGCCTGCACCTGGATATCGTTGACTGACTGCCAGATGTTCAAGAACCGGTCGCGCGACATCCGCTCAAGGTGCGCGGCTTCGGTAAAGAACACATCGCCGAACCAACCGTCTTGTTGGAGCAATGCGTCCATATCGCGGGTGTACGCCGGCGCTCCGGAGGAGCGCCGCTCCAGCTCGGGCACCAGACCTCGGATGATCTCATCGATATGACGGTGCATGCCGTCGCGCTCGAGGTCACGCGGATTCCAGAGCACGGTCAGGTACCCGCCGGGCCGGAGAATGCGATGAAATTCGCGAAGAGCGCGTCGCGTATCCGTCCAGTGAAAGGCGGATGCCATGCACACCCAATCGACCGAATGTTGGGGCAGCGTCGTTGCCTCAGCCGTCCCGGCGAGCCAGGCAAATGACTCCATGACGTCAGCTTGAAGCGCCGCTTCCCGTCGCATCGCTTCATTCGGCTCGACGGCGCTTCCAGTCAGCCCGGATAGAGCAAGCTGCCGCGTCAGAATTCCTGTGCCTGCCCCGACATCGGCGACGGAAGCTCCGGGCCGGTCAGTTCCGGTAAACCTGATGAGGCATCGCACGACCGTGGGAGAGTAACCGGGTCGATACACATAGCGGGCTGCAAGGCTTGTGAAGTCACCATGGCGCATGTCGATCACCTCCGCGAATCCACCTAAAGAGGCGCTCGGCGATCTCGGTTGGGCTCAGCTCGCCGCCATTGTCGATCACAAGGTCGGCGGCGCGAGGCTCCTCGAACTGCTGGTCGAGGCCCGGAATGTTACTGATGTGGCCCTTGGCGGCGTTCGCATAGAGCGCCTTCGGGTCGCGCCGGCGCAGGATTGAGAGGGGGACGCGGAGGTAGATCTCACGGTAGTTGT
>NZ_JAFAVV010000440.1 GCF_019242285.1 Bradyrhizobium sp. | reverse complement strand
CGCAACGGGGCGCCCGGGGCGGTGGTAAGACCGACGATCATAGCGGTCTGGTGATTGAGGGCCAACCGCAACACCTCGACGCAGACCGGCATGTTCTCACAATCATAGCGGTCTGGTGATTGAGGGCCAACCGCAACTTGCCCAGCCCCCTCGACGCGGCACCACGCATCATAGCGGTCTGGTGATTGAGGGCCAACCGCAACGAAACCTTTGTTATAGTTGTTTGTCATGTGATCATAGCGGTCTGGTGATTGAGGGCCAACCGCAACTCTACAAGAGCTTTAGTGAACTCAGGATCAATCATAGCGGTCTGGTGATTGAGGGCCAACCGCAACGAGCCCCTGGTTGTATTGCGAGACCGCGGTATCATAGCGGTCTGGTGATTGAGGGCCAACCGCAACGCCGGTCGCGATCCACCACGACTGCTCCAGATCATAGCGGTCTGGTGATTGAGGGCCAACCGCAACTCGGCACGCGCGCTGTTGATGGTGAGATCGATCATAGCGGTCTGGTGATTGAGGGCTAACCGCAACCGTGGGACGAACACCCCGGTTATCTGCAAGATCATAGCGGTCTGGTGATTGAGGGCCAACCGCAACGCCATGCCGTCATCTCGCGCTCGCGACCGTCATGGCGGTCTCGTGACTAAGGCCAGCCGCCCCTGGGGGGCAGGCGAATCAGTTGAATTCTGTCGCCCCTTACAGAATCCTTCGATGAAATCAGAGAGAAATCGCCTGTATTTCGACGCCTATTTGCCGAGGCATTTCAATCCGATCGAAGCGATGGCCTCGCGCGGCCCAAAATTTCTCTTCTCTTTTTCAGAAATTACGTCTATATAGCCCCCGTCCCGCCTCCATCGGAGGGGCGTATCGCGATCGTCACGGACGTGGGAGGCGGGATGCGATGGACGCGGTGATGCTGCGAGACGAGCAGCGTCGCGCGGACGGCGAAAACGTGTGGTTCTGGCGCCCCGACGCTGGCGCTAGTTCGTGATGATGCTTCGCATCACGCGGATGACGGGGGCAAGAAAGCCCGGTCCCCGGGAAGAGCACGGCATAAGCGTTAACACCATCGCGCAGGGAATGCCGGTGATCTCGGCTGAACCTGTGGTAACCGCCGCGTGCGTTCTTGTTGCACGCGGGCCATGGGTGCGGCTGAAGCACTCGGCATTCCCTGCGCCCTCCCCTGTTTCGAGGGTGATCATTGCTCAAGACCCGGGCGAAACGCGCCGCGGGAATGCCTGCTGACGCCTCAACGCCGTCATTGCGGGCTGTTTGACATTCGAATCCGAACATGCGCCGGGCCGCTGCTGCGGTGCGAGCGGCGGCCACGCGCAACTATCAATGTCCGTGAAGGTTGCCATTTTGACACATGCCCCGGGAGACCGGGCATCCGACCGCAGGATGTTGCTGCCGCCGACCCTTGCGCCGTACACTCGCCGCAATTCCCTTCAAGGTTGCCGCAACTAATTTCTTCTGAAAATCGTCGTAGTTCCGTCGATGCAACCATCGGCTTGTTGGGGGCCGGAGCCATGGGCCGACGGACTTGTATTGTGGTACGAGGTAATGCGCGATGAAGGTTCTCGCTTCGGCCATCCTGCTCGTTCTGTCCGTCTCGGCGCCCCAGCACATGGGTATCGTCACGGGCAATGTAACCGGCACCTACATCAAGATCGGAGAGGACATCAAGAAGGTCGTCGAGCCGAGCGGCATCTCGCTCGACGTTCTCGAATCCGCCGGCTCCATCCAGAACGTGTTCGACGTCCGCAAGAAGCGCGGCGTCCAGCTCGGCATCGTGCAGTCGGACGTCCTCGAATACATCCGCGACATTTCCGACGACCGTGAGCTGAAGGCGATCGCCGCCAAGCTTGCCGCCATCTACCCGCTCTACAAGGAGGAGGTCCACGTCCTCGGCGGTCAGTCCCTGAAGACGCTCCAGGACCTGAACGACAAACGCGTCGCGATCGGTCCTGAACGAAGCGGCACGTATTTGACCGCGAAGACGATCTTCTTCCAGGCGGGGATCACGCCCTCGAAGGAGGTCTATCTCGGCGGGACGGAAGCGCTGGATGCCCTGCGCAAGGGCGACATCGACGCCATGTTCTACGTGGCCGGCGCGCCGGCCACGCTGTTTGCGCAGAACACGACGGCCGATGACAAGTTCCAGCTGCTCGAATTGGACGACAAGGCGCTCGACAGCTATCTCACCACGGTCATTCCGGCCGGCACGTACAAATGGCAGCAATCGGACGTGAAGACCGTCGCGGTCAAAGCGGTTCTGATCAGCTTCAGCTACGCGGGCGAGCAATGCCAGAACGTGGCCAAGGTGGCCAAGATCATCCGCGAGAACAAGGCCTGGCTCGATGCCAATGGCCATCCGAAATGGCACGAGGTCAATCTCGACGAGAAACTGCCGAAATGGCCGCAATATGAATGCGTGGCTGCGACGCAGGAGCATCCGCAGCCCAAGCCGAAGGGCCCGATGATCAAGATCGTGCACTAGAACAGCATCACTGCTTCGGGCTCCGGCGCTCGAGCCGGTCCAGTCGCTCCGACCACGGGTCGTCGCTGCTGGATATTCCGGCATTGGAGATCAACAGCAGCCGTTCGCGACCCGAGCTGTCCTCCCAAGGCGGCAAGCCTGGTCCGTTGGGATTTCCCGTCTTCGCGAAGTTGGTCCAGTAGGTCCGCAACTGATTGGAGACTTCGCGATCTCTCTGCGTGAGCAGACCGGCGCCCGGCACGCCGTCGGCCCCGAAGACGAACGGAAGCTCTCCGACGCGATCGCCGTCGGCACGTTGGGCTTCGGGCACATAGGAGAAGCGATATCGGAACACGGGCGCGCCGGTCGCCGCATGGCGGCGGGCGAGAAACCGGGCGGGCTCGGTGAACACCCGATCTGTATAAAGCCTCGCCGCCAGCGCCTTCGGATGGCCGGAAGCTTCGGGATAGAGCTTGCGCGCCTCGTCCGTGACGTCACCCAATTCCTCCCTCACATCGGGCTCGGCGCCGAACGTCGTCTCGTCCTCGTTGCTGCCGATGATCAGGGGAATGCGGCTCTCGCGTCCGGCCTCGAAGCCGGGCGCGATATCGTCGGTCACCAGCATCCCGTCTCTCGTCGGGCCGAAGCTTTGCACGGAGTTGGAGAGCACGATCTTTTCCGCAGCCAGCAGCACGTCGGAATCCGCGGCGCGCGGATCGTTCCCGCCCCCGCCGCGCGCGACGGCCTGCAAGAACCGCCTGCCGACCGCCTCGGTCGTCTCCATCTCGCGCACGCGTTCGCGGCCGGGCACCGATTCCAGAATGGCCTTCCGGAACAGACCACGCGCCGGCTCGCACAGCATCAACAGCGCAACCGAGGCGGCCCCCGAGGCAGCGCCGAACAGCATGACGTTGTCGGGATCGCCGCCGAACGCCGCGATGTTGTCGCGAATCCAGCGCAGCGCGGCGATCTGGTCCATCATGCCGTAATTCGCGGTACGGCCGTTCACGGCAGTCTCGGCAGGTGAGGGATCGGCGAGCCACCCGAAAGCGCCCAGGCGATAGTTCAGCGTGATGACGATGACGCCCTGCTGAGCAAGCTTCGCGCCGTCGAACAGCCGCTCTGCCGCGGAGCCCGCGACGAAGGAGCCGCCGTGCAGCCAGACCATGACCGGCAAGGGATCATCGGCCTCGAAGGGTTTGAACAGGTTGAGCGTGAGGCAGTCCTCGCTCATGCGGTTCACCCCCGATCCGGGTGCCATGGGCTGCGGGCACGCCGGACCATAGTCGCGGGCCGTGCGGATGTCCGAGCTCTCCGGCGGCGGTTGCGGCGGACGCCATCGCAGCGCGCCTATCGGCGCCGCCGCGTAACGCAGGCCCTTGAAGGAGGCCACGCCGGCCTGCACGACGCCGAGCACCTGTCCCTCTTGCGTCAGAGCGAACGGATACTGCCCGACCTGAGTCCGACCAACGCCGGTTTGCAGCAAGAGCGCGGCAGCCGCGAAGGGCATGACGAGGTACCGCATCGACAATGTCTCAATGCGCGAGGGCCTGCGCGCAGGTTACGTCGAGGGCGATCGTTCCCGCAAGTCCGGGCGAGGCGACGGGCCAGGGCCCGCTCAACCGGCGCCAGCGGCCGCGTAGGCGAGCTTCTTGAATTCGAAGAAGAACGGATTCCAGAAGCCCAGGTCCCGTTGCGTCATCAGCACGCCGGCGGTGTCGGCGCCGGGGCAGATCCACCAATGCGTGCCTGCCAGACCGCCCCACTGGAATTCCCCGGTCGAATTCGGCGGATCGAACGGCGCCGGCGCAAAAGTAACGGCGCCGCCGAGGCCAAAACCCTTGCCGGCGATCGGCCCGAGCATGGCGAAGCGGATGGTCTGCCCCGCGGCGAGCTGGTTGGTCATCATCAGCGCCAGCGTCTCGGGCTTCAGCAGCATGTCCGGCCCCGGCAGCAACGCCCGCACCAGCGCGAGCATGTCGGGCAGGGTCGAGACCAGGCCGCCGCCGCCCGACAATCTCGGGAACGGCCGGCGATAGGCCTGCGGCCAGGGCTTGTCGTCGATCCGGAACAGGCCGGGCTTCATCGGATCGAGCGGATCGGCGCCACGATAATTGGCGACCAGCCGGCCGAGCTCGGCCTCGGGCACGAAGAAGCCGGTGTCGACCATGCCGAGCGGATCGAAGATTTGCGCCTTGAGGAAGGCATCGAGCGGCGTGCCGGAGACGACCTCGACGACGCGGCCGAGCACATCGGTCGCGACCGAATACTCCCAGGACGTGCCGGGCTGATAGGAGAGCGGCAGGCGCGCGAGCTGGTCGATGAGGTCGGTCAGCGGTGTCAGGGGATTGAGCACCATCGCCGCGTTGTAGGCCTTGAACAGCACGGACTCCGGATCGAACAGCCCATAGCTCAGACCCGCCGTATGCGTGAGCAACTGGCGGATCGTGATCGGGCCGTTCGCCGGCTCGACGTCCGCAAGGCTGGTGGCGCCCGCCTTCAGCACCTTGCGGTTCGCAAGCTGCGGCAGGAAAGTCTCGACCTTGTCGTCGAGCTCGATCCGGCCCTGCTCCATCAGGAGCATGACCGCGCAGGTAACGATGAGCTTGGTGTTGGAGAACGCGCGGAAGATGTGGTCGGGCCGCAGCGCTGTGCCCGCCTCGCGATCGGCCCAACCGACGCATTGCTGGTCGACCACCTCGCGTCCGCGCAGCACCGCCCAGGACACGCCCGGAAGTATCTCCTGGTCCACATAGCGCCCCATGGAAGCGGCCACGGCAGAAAAGTCGCGGTCTTTCGCTGGCATCTCTTCCTCTCTCCACTATTTCCCGTCGTCGAGGCTGACGATCACGGCCGCGTTCGCGATGATGATGGAATCGCTGCCCTGCTCGGCCGGAATCTCCAGCCCGCCCTTCACCGCCGCAACCTTCACGGTGCCATACGGCAGCTCCTTGGCCACCGCCACCGCATCGACCGCGGCCGGATCGGGCACGGCGATGGTGACATCGACGAACATGTCCTGGGCGGTCTTGCCGAGCATGCGGAAGAAGCCGAGGCTGGAATGGCGGATCGCATCCGACACCGCCCGCCTGGCCGCCTTGGTGGCATCCTTGCCGTGCACGTCGACGCCCATGCCCATCTCGGTGATACAACGCACACGTGCCATGCCGTTCTCCGCTCGATCGATTGGTGCGGGATGGTAGTGCAACGGCTCTCGATCGCAAATCGTTTATTCGCGAGCCGATCGTCAGTGCCGCTCCAGCCGGGCCTGATCGAGCAGCACACCGAGGATGACGATGGCGCCGAGCACCACCATCTGCACATAGCCGTCGATCCGGGTGAGGTTCATGCCATTGGACAGGATGGTGATGAACAGCGCGCCGAGCACCGCGGTGCCGACCCCGCCGCGGCCGCCGGCGAGGCTGGTGCCGCCGACCACCGCGGCCGCGATCGCCTGCAGCGACAGCGCGCCGCCGAGATTCGGTTCGCCCGAGCCGGTGCGCGCCGTCATCATGATGGCGCCAAGCGCCGACAAGGTCGACGACAGCACATAGGTCGCGACCAGGATGCGCCTCACCGGCAGACCCGCGACCGTCGCGGCGCGCGGGTTGGTGCCGATGATGTAGAGCGAGCGTCCGAACACGGTCCGCCCCAGCATCAGGTGCAATGCGGCGCCAATCACGACGGTGATCGCGATCGCCGCCGGCACGCCGAGCACGCTGCCGCCATAGAACAGCTGCGAGAACAGTTTTGGCACGCCTTGCACGGGCCGGCCGGCCGACAGCGTCGTGGCGATGCCGATGGCAACGTTGTAGCTGCCGAGTGTGGCGACGAACGGGCTGACCCCGAGCAGTGCGATCACGACACCGTTGAACGCACCGCAGGCGATGCCGAGCCCGAAGCCGGCGCCGAAGCCTGCGAGCAGTACCGTCGCGGTGCCGTGGCCGGTGGCCGTCGTCGTCGCCATCGCGAGCGCCGTGCCGACGCTGACCATGGACACCGTCGGCCCGAGCGCGAGGTCGAAGCCGCGGGTCAGAATTACCACCGTCTGCGCCATCGCGAACAGCGCGAGATAGCTCGTCTGCTGGGCGATGTTGAGGAGATTGGCCGGCGACAGCACGCTCGCGTCGACGACGGCGAAGCCGAGCACCATCACGACCAGCGCGATCGGCAGCAAGGCCTGGAGCAGCAGGCCGCCCACCCTGTCCCGACGGACGACAACGAGACCGGCGTCAGACACGCTGCGTCCTCCTCCGCCGGCTGAGCTCATCGAGCGCCACCGCTGCGACCATGATGATGCCGAGGAACACGGGTTGGAGGCGCGAGTCGATGTGCAGGAGATTGAGCGCATTACCGAGAATGGTCAGGAACAGCGCGCTGACGGAGACGATCTCGATCCGGCCGATGCCGCCGCGCAGGCTGACCCCGCCGATGACGGCGGCGGCGATCGATTGCAGCATCATGCGGTCGCCGCCAAAACTCGCCTGGCCCGAGCCGACCTGCGCCGTGAGCAGGATGCCGGTCAGCGCGGCAAGCAGGCCGGAGACGGCATAGGTGCCCACGACATGACGCTGGATCGACACGCCGGAGACGATCGCCGCCTCGACATTGCCGCCGATCGCATAGACATAGCGACCGAACAGCGTCCGGCGCTGCACGAACACCATGACGAGGATGACCGCGAGTGCGATGTAGACGGCAGTCGGCAGGCCGAAGAGCTGGGCGCGTCCAAAGCCCTTCACGAACACATCGGGCATGCCGTAGACCGGGATGCCGCTGGTGATCATCAGCCCGACACCG
The DNA here is from genome assembly GCF_019242285.1 of Bradyrhizobium sp. Taxonomy (GTDB): domain Bacteria; phylum Pseudomonadota; class Alphaproteobacteria; order Rhizobiales; family Xanthobacteraceae; genus Bradyrhizobium. Next base: position 2,217 of record NZ_JAFAVV010000440.1, on the reverse strand, counting down.
GCGGTTGCCGACATGGTGCCGAGCGTGACCACGAAGCCCGATACTTTCAGCTTCGCCACGCAGAGGCCGTTGACGAGGCCGACCGCGAGCCCGCTGCCGAGGCCGGCGGCGACGCCGCAGACGATGATGGGGGTGGTCTGGCCCGGCAGCGCGTGGGCGGTCGCCGCCATGGTCTTCGCCATCACCACGCTCGCCAGCGCGACCACGGCGCCGACCGACAGATCAAAGCCGCCGGCCACGATCACCAGCGCCTGGCCGCAGGCGACAATCGCCAGAAACGAGGCGTTGCGCAGGATGTTGAGAATGTTGATGGTGCCATAGAATTGCGGGTCGATCGCCGACATGCCGGCGACGACGGCGATCAGCAGCGCCGGCAGGAAGCCGATCCGGACCGCGAGGGATCTGAGATCGAGGCCCGGGCGCGATGAGGACGCGGCGACCGCCGTGCTCATGCGACCTCCGCGGTCAAATGCTCCTTGAAGAAGCTCGCGAGCACGTTCTGCTCGGTCCTGGCCTCGCCCTTCAGTTCGGTGGCGATGCGGCCATGATGCATGACATAGAGCCGGTTCGACAGCGCCAGCACCTCCGGCAGCTCCGACGACACCACAATCACTGCGGCGTCCGCCTCCACCAGCCGCTTCATGAACTGGTAGACCTCGAGCTTGGCGCCGACATCGATGCCGACGCTCGGCTCGTCGAACAGGAACACGGTCAATTCCCGCGTCAGCGCACGGCCGAGCATCACTTTCTGGCGGTTGCCGCCGGACAGCGCGCCGGCGATCCGCTCGATGTTGGGCGGCTTGAGCTTGAGCTGGTCCATGATCAGCGCGATCGCGGCGCGCTCGGCGCCCGGGCGCAGCACGCCGAACTGCGCGAAGGAATCGAGATCGAGCGCCGTCATCGAGGCATTCTCGCGGACCGGCCGCGACAGCGCCAGCCCCTCGGCAACCCGGTTGGCCGGGAAATAGGCGATGCCGTGCTTGAGGCTCTGGCGCGGCGCCGGGTGCTCGTAGGGCACGCCGTCGATGCGGATCAGGCCGGCGGCGATCGGCTCGAGCCCGTAGATGGCGCGGATCAGCTCGGACTTGCCGCAGCCGACCAGCCCCGCAATGCCCGTGATCTCGCCGGACTGAGCGTAGAAGTTGACTTCCCGGACGCTGCCGTCGACCAGCGTCAGGTTCTCGACATCGACCGCGATCCTGTCCGGCTTGTGCGTGATCACGGGGTACAGCAGGTCGATCTTGCGCCCGGTCATCAGCTCGACGAGGTCGCCGTCGGTGCAGGCCGCGGCGTCGAGCGTCTTGATCAGGCGGCCGTCGCGCAGCACGCTCACGCGGTCGGCGAGCGCGCGGATCTCGCGCATGCGATGCGAGACATAGATCAGGCCGACATTCTGGCGCTTGAGCCGTTCGATCAATTCGAACAGCCGCCCAGTCTCGCGCTCGGTCAAGGATGCGGTCGGCTCGTCGAGGATCAGGAGGCGCACGCGGCCGAGCAGCGCCTTGGCGATCTCGGCCATCTGCTGATGGGCGCGCGACAGATCGTCGACCCGGCTACCGGGATCGAGGTCGAAGCCGAGTTCGTCGATCAGCGCGCGGGCGCGCTTGCGCATCTCGCCGACGCGCAAGATGCCGCCGCTCGCGGCCTCGCGGCCGAGGAACAGATTCTCCTCGACCGTCAGGCTCGGCACCAGCGAGAATTCCTGGAATACCGGGCTGATGCCGATCGCCCGCGCCCGCTGGGGGGGCAGGTGATGGATGTCCTCGCCGCCGAAGCGGAACGTGCCCTCATCGGGCCAGTAGGTGCCGGCGACGACGTTGATCAAGGTCGACTTGCCGGCGCCGTTCTCGCCGAACAGCACGTGCAGCTCGCCGGCGCGGACATCGAGATCGACCTTGGCCAGCGCCTGCACACCGGTGAAGCGCTTGGAGATGCCGCGCAGCGCGAGCAACGGCTCGACCGGCGTGCTGTCCGTGCTTCCCTCCATCTCCTGCTCCGTGTAAGGCCGGCGGCAGTGCAATGCCGCCAGCCCGGCCTTACGCTACTTGGCCTTGACCGAATAGACCGGCGTCCAGGACCCCGGCGCCAGCACGAGATCCATCTGCAATTTCGAGACCGTGCTCTTGTCGACCGCCGACGCCAGTGGCTGGGCCAGGCTCATGACCGGCTTCTTCTCGATCAGACGCACCGCCTGATCGACCGAGACCGCACCCTCGC
>NZ_JAFAVV010000174.1 GCF_019242285.1 Bradyrhizobium sp. | reverse complement strand
TTCGGTCAGCATGGCAGTCGGGGTCGCGATACTCGCAATCACGCCGGCCTATGCGGTGATTGGCATCGCCGCGCCGATCCTCATCACACTGGCTCGTCTGATCCAGGGGTTTTCCGCGGGCGGTGAGTTTGCGAGCGCGACCTCGCTTCTCGTTGAATATGCGCCCGCTGGGCGCAAAGCGCTCTATACCTGCAGCCAAATGGTTTCCCAAGCTATTACGGTCGCGATTACCATCGTCATCGTCCTCCTGCTGAACTGGACTCTGTCACCCCAGGCTGTGGAAAATTATGGTTGGCGCGCCGTCTTCGTCGTCGGCAGTCTCATCGGCCCAGTTGGTTTCTACATGCGCTCGAAACTCGCCGAATCGCCCGAATTCGCCGAATACATCAGGACCAAAGGGGGGCCTGCGCGCACGCCGTTACGAGACGTGCTCGCCCATTATCCTTGGCAGGCCATCTGCATGGCCGGGATCGTGGTGGTCGGCTCTGCCTCGTTTTACCTGTTCCTCGTGTTCCTACCTATCTACGCGGTGCGCGGACTTAAACTCACCATGGACCAGGCTCAAGTAGCGACGCTGATCGGCTGCATGTTTCAGGTGCCAGCGCTGCTTCTGTCGGCTTGGCTCGCGGATCGCCACGGACGCCGCGCGGTCTTACTGCCTGCCTGCATCGCCTATACGATGATCTCCTACCCTCTGTTGTCGGGCTTGATCCGCGAGCCAAGTTTCGTGTCGTTTCTGTTCGTGCAATGCATAGCCAATGTGCTCGTTGGATTGGTATCCGGGGCACTGCCCGCGCTGCTCTCGGAGCTGCTTCCTACCCAGATCCGATCTAGCGGAATCGGCATCGTCTACAACCTGACGGGAGCAGCGTTCGGGGGACTTGGTCCCTTCTTCATCACTACCGTGATGAACGCCACGGGCGACCGGCTGGCTCCGGCCTATTGGGCGTTGGTCACCGGAATCATCGGCGCGATTGCTGTCTATTGCGTGCGCTACGTGCGCAGGCCCCCCTGGACCGCTGAGCAGAACGCAAAATCCCCGCTCGCCAAAAGCGAGCCACAAGGCACGCCCGTACCGATTGCCACGGGAGAGCCATCTCACCACTTAAGGTAGGATTTCCGATCGACAACTTTTAGTTGTTCGCGCATGCCAGGTTCTTGATCAACCACGGAGTGGAAGAACGCCAAGCCTAAGGAGAAACGCGCCGATGAAGGAGATTGTTTGTTAATGCGACTTGATTGGGCTTCGGCTGTGCCGAACGGCTCTTAGGCAAACGATGCTTGCATCTATCGCGCTGTTCAATCTCGCATTGCGGACGAGATCGAGGCCGCGCAGCGAGAGGATGCGATGGAAGCCGGAGCGATCGGACGGCCCAAGCAGAAACGGAAAGGCTTCGATTTCTACTCTCGGCACAGGTCTGATCACCGGTGCCTCGGACGACGATCGCTAAGGCAGCGGCACCTCGAGCCAGGCTAGTGCTCAGCTCGGCACCTCCGAATGGTCCAGAGGTGAACACATCGGTACCGCTTGTCGTTGTCCACCACCGGTTCAGCGAGGCGCTTGAATTGGGGACTGCGATCATATCCAATTGCGATCTCCTCGAAGGAGTCCGGTTTGTTGGTCCGATCAAACAAGTGCAGCAGTCGCTTCGCAGGCACGATTGCGGTCGTTGGTCTGCTTGCGGCGACCCACGCGTTGGCGCAGGAAGGCAAGAAGACTGACGACGATAAACCTGCCGATCCTGACACCGGAGAGAGCACGATCGAAGAAAAGACGCTCGGGCTTTTGCCGAATCCGTTGCAGAAATACGGGATCAAATTCGCGGCCACCTACATCGGCGAAGTGCTCGGCAACGCCTCTGGCGGACTGAAGCAGGGCGCGATCTATGACGGCCGATTGAATCTTGCCGTGGACGTCGATCTGCAGAAGCTCGTCGGGATCAACAAATTCACTTTTCACGCCAACATGTTTCAGATTCATGGTGACGGGCTGTCGCGCAGCAACTTGCAGAACTTCTTCGTCGTCAGCGGCATTGAAGCGCTGCCGTCCACCAGGCTCTACGAAGCCTATTTCGAGAAGCAGTGGGGCGAGAAGAAGGTGTCGCTTAAGTTCGGCCAGCTCGCGGCCGACAGCGAGTTCTTCAACACCAAGTACGCTGATGTCTTCACCAACGCCTCCATGGGCTGGCCAGCAATTACGTCAGTCGATCTGCCCAGCGGCGGACCCTCGCCGCCCCTCGCGGCGATGGGAACCCGGCTCCTGGTCAACATCACCGATCAGCTATCCGTGCTGGGCGGCGTCTTCGACGGCAATCAGGCAGGGCCAGGATCCGGCGACGCGCAGGAGCGCGATCGCTACGGCATTAATTTCCGCATCAACGATCCACCGCTTCTGCTCGGTCAGATCCAATACGCCTGGAACAACAAGAAGGGCGACCCCCGTCTTTCCGGCCAAATCAAACTCGGCGGTTGGCAACACTTCGGATCCTTTGCTGACCAGCGACTCGCATCCAACGGCGTTTCACTCGCCGCCTCAGCGAGCAGCGGCGCGCCCTTATTTCTGTCTGGCGACGCAGGAGCATGGGCAGTCTTCGAACAGCAGGTCTATCGGGTGCCGCAGAGCGACGATCGCGGCATAGGATTGTTCGCCCGCCTGGCCGGAGCGCCTGCCGATCGCAACCTGATTGATCTTTACGGGGACGCGGGCATCGAGTTCATCGGCCTCGGCAACGATCGGCCGGACGACAAGTTCGGGATCGCCGCCGGCTATGCTCACGTCTCCAAGCGCGCACAGGCGCTTGATGCAGATTACAGAGCATTGATCAACCCGAATTGGCCTATGCGAAGCTTCGAGGGGTTGCTCACCGCTGTCTACCAGTATCAGGTGCGCGACGGATGGACCCTTCAGCCCAACTTCCAATACCTCATCCATCCGGGCGGGGGCGCGACCAATCCGTCTGGATCCCTTGCAGGCAGGGCTCTCAAGAACGCGACGGTCTTCGGGGTGCGAACGACCCTGAAGTTTTGAAGCCTGCTCCCAAAATGCGAGCGGTTTGCCCAAAGGGCCCTGCCCTCGGTGAAAGAAGTTCGATGGCCCTACCGGGCCATCCGAATTGGAATAAGGAATATCGCGATGCTGCGACTCGAACCAGACCTGCCATCCCCGCGCCCAGTAGACGCGTCTTGTCGCCGCGAAGCGCGGCGGAGGTGCTTGTGCAGTTAAACGCGATAGTCCTGGATAGCCTTGTTCGCGATCTCTTCTGCTCCTCTGCTGGCCCACGGCCACGGAACGAGTTCCCTCTCCCGGCGTTCCCCTAGCGCCCTTTTCCAAGGAGGACTCCGAATGGGACTTTTCACCAAGGATATAAAGTCGATGGAAGACCTGCTGATCCACGGTCTTCAGGACATCTACTACGCCGAGCAGCAGATCGTTAAGTCGCTCCCTAAGATGATCGAGAAGGCCACGAACCGTGACCTGGTTGCTGGCCTGAAGGGTCATCTCGAAGAGACCAACAAACAGATCGAGCGGCTGCGGAAGGTATTCGAGAAGCTCGGCAAGGAGCCCAGCGGGACCCAGTGTCCGGCCATCGACGGCATCATCAAGGAAGCCGACGAAACCGCCGGCGAGATCGAGGACAAGGCGGTGCTGGACGCCGCTCTCGTCGCCAACGCGCAAGCCGTCGAACATTACGAGATTTGCCGTTACGGAACGCTGATCGCCTGGGCGGAAGAGCTCGGTCACGACGATATCGTGCGTTTCCTGACGACGAACCTCAACGAGGAAAAGGCGGCGAACAGCAAGCTTAACACGGTCGCGCTGCGCAAGGGTGTCAATGCCAAGGGGTCGACTGCTGCCTGATCCCAAGAAATCTTCGAACCGAGGGCTTCGCACGAACGGCGGAGCCCTCGGTGTTTCGAGATGCAGAAGGCATCCTGACATCGCATCGGGCCGAAACCGCCATGTCGCGACAAGCACGCGGACTTGGTGTTATTTCCTTCGCCACAGCTTCGACATGGGCCCGTCTGCGCCGTAGACGGGGTCCTTTCGGGGCGGCGGGACCCGGCTTATCGACTTGAGGACACGGGGACGATCCTCGATACGCGTGCACTCGTCGTACGATCCCGTAGATGGGTAGGCCCCAACCACGAGGAAGTCGGCACTGGCGGAAAGGCACTGGTGGCCGGTTCCAGCCGGCAGGACCGCCACATCTCCAGCTTTCAGGGTGAAGATTCTGCCCTTGTTGCCGCCGAGGCGAACCCGGCCCTTTCCGCGGGCAATTCCCAAAACCTCATGAATGCGGGAATGATAGTGGACATAGTCGTAGATGCCGTCACGCCAGCTGTCGCTCCAGCCGTTTGCTTCGAACAAGTCTTCCAATATTGCTGCGGGATCGTAACGCTTCTCCAGATGGAGTGCACCGCGATAAAGGATCAGCGGCCATCGCGGATGGTTTGGGATAAGACCATCATCCTTGAAGCGGACCGCGTGGGCCTTGCGGGGCTTCACAAGATCTTTCGCCTGGCGTTTTCCGGGCCGCCCGATGCTGATGGCCCTCTCGGTATATTCTTTCAGATCTTCAAGGAACGGCATGATCATTCTCCGGAGCAGCGGCGCCACCAGCCCTGACGGCCGCAGGAGGACGATGACATAACGCCGCTAACGGGCAAGCAGCGTCCTTCGAAATGCACCGGAGCCACGAGGCGCGTTCCGGCGGCTCGCTCTATGTACACTTCTGAACATCGTGTTCCTGCACTCGTATGGCGCGCTCTGGAACCAACGCCTCGGCCCGGAGTTCGACTGGAAACAACAAGAACAAACAAGAGGGAAAACCATGGGACGCTCAGTCGAAGACATCCGGCAGGAGTCGGAACGAAGCCGCGCGGAGCTTGCCGCGACTGTCGACCTGCTCAGGAACAGGGTCAAGGATACGGCCGAGGACATTCGCTACAAGGTCTCGCCGGCGGGAATCAAATCGGAAGCAGCTACTTACCTTCATCAGAAAGGAAGGGGCTGGCTCGACGACTTAAAGCAGCGCGCCATCGACAATCCCGTTCAGGCGATCGCCGTCGGCGCGGCCGCGGCAGCGCCGGTCATTCGGCTGGCGCGCAGCATTCCGATGCCGCTGCTGCTGATGGCGGCCGGGCTGGCGATAAGCTCCAAATCGGTTCGTGAGCAGGCTTCGAACTTGGCGGGGCCGATCGTCGAGCGGGCACAGGAGCTTGCATCCGATGCGTCGGACCGGGTCCAGACGGCGGGGCAAGGGCTGAAGGAAAGGGCAGCGGGCGCCATCCAGCAGGTGACCGGCACGGCGACGGAGATTGGCGACGCCGCTTCCGGCAGAATGGCTGACCTTCAGGACCAGGCTGAGAGGGCCCGCGCGAACTTGAGCGACAAGGTCGCAGCCGGCGCGCAGGCCACCAAGGAAACGATGCAGCAGGTGCGGGCCAAGGCCGGCAATGCCCTCTCCTCCGCACCCGACGCCGCCCGCGAGACGATCCGGGACAACCTTGTTCTGGTCGGTAGCCTTGGCGTGGCAATCGGGGCCCTTCTTGCTTCATCGCTTCCAACCAGCCGGGCAGAATCCGCGGCCTTGGGGCGGTCCAGTTCGAAAGTGAAAAGGGCTGCGGCCGCCGCCGCTCAATCCGGCTTCGAGACGGCAAAGGAGACCGCGTTCTCGGCGGCCGACGCAGCGATGCGCAGCGTGGCCGAGGCGGATCTCGGCGGTCACGCGAGCCGCATCACTGAAGAGGCCGCCGATACTCTCAGGACAGTAACCGAAGATGTCATCACCACGGCCTTTGAGCCATCCCACGCCAACCATCCCGAATTCGATCGAGGCAATCATGAGTGAAACCGATCTGCACACCGACGACAGGGCCTCGCAAACCTTGACGGACCAAATCGCCGACGCCGGACAACAAGCCAAGGAGCGCGCGGGGCAGGCCTTCAGAGCCTCTGCTGACACGGCGCGTGAGCGCTTCAAGGAAGCCGCCGATGCCGCGTCGGATGTCGCATCCGAGGCCGCCGACCAGATCCAGGAACACGCACGCAAGCAGCAGCATGCAGGTGCCGACTTCGTGGATCGCTTGGCCAGGAACATCCGCGAAGCTTCCCGTGCCTTCGAAGGCGACGCGCCTTTTGCGGCGCGGAGCATCAATTCAGCCGCCGGCTACGTCGAGGACGCAGCCGATAAGCTCCGTGACGGCACGCTGGGTGATCTCATCGCCGGCGCCAGGGATTTCGCCCGGCGGCAACCCACGGCATTTCTCGGCTTGTCGGTTCTCGCCGGCTTCGCGGTCATTCGTTTGTTGAAGGCCTCGGACGAAGACAGCGCCAAAGAGGATGATAATCATGAATGACGAGCAAGATCGCGGCATTCCGCAATTGCTCGGAGATGCCCTTTCGCAATTTACCAGGCTCTTCCAGAACGAGATCGACCTTGCGAAAGCCGAGTTGGGCGAGAAGGCTCAGCAGGTGGGAATTGCGGTGGGTTTGCTGGCCGGTGGCGCAGCGCTGCTCATTCCCGCCGTAGTGATGGCGCTCTTCGCCTTTTCGGCGGCGCTGATCTCGGCCGGTTGGTCACAACCCCTCTCCTACCTCGCTTCTGCGATCCTGGACTTGCTCTTGGCTGCGGTGCTGGTTGCCTTCGCCCTCAACCGACTTGAGGCAAGAAAACTTGCCCCCACCGAAACCTTGCGCCAGCTCGACAAGGACAAGGCAACCGTGAAAGGAATGGTCAGATGAGCACGCCAAGTCGTTTCGTGGACAGTCTGACCGCGGCGGCTCGCGCAAACCCCGTCGGCGCGGCTCTGGTGACCGGGGGCGCCATGTGGCTGCTGCTGGGCAACCAGGGTCTTAAATCGATCGGGAGCGGCGTGGCGGCGGCTGCCGAGCCTCTCGCCGACCTCACCACTCACAACATCAGGAAAGCTGCCAGCCGCGGGAAAAACACCCGGGAGGACGGTGATCGGAGCGTTCGCGAGACCGGTGGCGACCTCCGTGACAGTGCGAAAGCTGCGATGCACGCAGCCTCCGGCGCGGCTTCGAGCACGATTGGCTCGCTGCAGGACGCGGTCGAGAGTGGCACCGCCCGCGTCCGAGATGCACTGGACGGCATGCCTGACGTGCGCTCCACGGCCAGGCAGGCCTACGGCAAGGCGCAGAGCTCTCTCGCCGAAACGCTCGAACGTCAGCCTCTGTTGCTTGGCGCTATCGGACTTGCCATCGGCGCGATGGCCGCAGGCGCCTTTGAGTCCACCAGGACCGAGAAGGAATGGTTGGGGCCGCTGAGCGAGGATCTGAAATCTCGCGCCCAGCGCCACGGCGGCGCGCTTTCGAAAAGTCTCAAGGAAGCAGCCGATACGGTGAGCAACCAGGCAAGCGAGGTCGCGGAAGAAGCGCTCGAACGCGTTCGAGGTGCTGGCGCGGACGCGATCGATGCGGTCCGAACGTCCAAGATCGCCGCCAACCATCCGCAATTCGACCGACCCCACTGATGCCCGTTCTCGACGGTCCCCATGTGGAATATCCTGAAGGAAGCCGCCAGCAACTGGTCCGCTCACAAGGACGCGCGGCAGGGAGCGGCGCTTGCATATTACTCCGTGTTTTCGATCGGACCGGTGATCGTCATCGCTATCGCGATCGCGGGTGTGTTGTTCGGCCGGGACGCCGTGACCGGTCAGGTCGCGGCATCAATCAAGGGAATGATCGGTGAAACTGGCGCGCAAGCGGTCCAGGCCATGCTCTCGGAAGCCGGCCGTCCACGGGAAGGTCTGCTCGCATCGGCGCTAGGGACCGCGGCCGTCGTGCTCGCCGCCGTGGGGGTCGTCGTTCAGCTCAAGGATGCCCTGAATATCGTCTGGGAAGTCGACGAAACCAAGGAAACCGGTGTCCGGCATTTCGTGCTCAACTACGTGGCGTCGTTCGCAGCCGTATTGGCTCTTGGATTTCTTTTGATGGTGTCGCTGGTCGTGACGACCGCGGTGTCGGCTTTTGGTAATTATGCCGGGTCGCACCTCCAGGAGTGGTTGCTGCATCTCCTGACTCTCGTCGTTTCCTTTGCGGTCATCTCGCTGCTGTTCGCGATGATGTTCAAATGGCTGCCGGACGCATCCGTCGACTGGTACGATGTCTGGGTTGGCGCTGCCGTCACTGCGGCGCTGTTCGAGATCGGCAAGTTCGCGATCGGATACTACATTGGCCGACAGGGCCTGGAATCCACCTACGGTGCTGCGGCCTCGATCATCGTCGTGCTGATTTGGGTCTACTATTCCTCCCAAATCATCTTGTTCGGCGCCGAAATCACGCATGCCTTCGCCGCGCATCAGGGCTCGATCAATGCGCGCCGGGCCGGCTGATCGGGGCCGGCAGTCCGAAGCGACGTCCATTGCCAAGGGTGACCGTCAACGAGCCCCAGGCGCGATTTTCCACTTGCAGTGCCCGCTCACGTGGGCAGCGCGTCGCGATCAGAGCTGGCCCAATCGTGTCCAGTCCGAGGGCCTCGCTGCCAGCAAATCGCGGAGCGACGGAGCGCTCGGCGCAACAGAAGGTTGTGGGACGTCGCTAATCGTGAGGTCGATGACGCCGCCGTCGCGACGCTTTCAATCACAATTGAGTCATTGCGACACGCCGCCCACGCCGATTTTACGCTGCGACTTTCCTCGCCGCTTCCACGAGCGGAATTCCGCGCCAAAATCCGGACAGAAGAAAGCCCCTGAAAACGTCTTGTTCTCAAGGGCTT
>NZ_JAFAVV010000173.1 GCF_019242285.1 Bradyrhizobium sp. | reverse complement strand
TGGACAAGTCGAAAAACTAGGGGCTTGATCCACGTTCTTGTCGCGAGCCGCGGGCGGGGAGAGGTGAGGGAGACAGCAGCGCAAGCAGCGGCTGGCCGTCCTCAGTTCTTCACTCCCTCACCTCTCCCTCCGTGGTCACGCGATCTTGTTGCACGCTGTGCGAGAAAGGACTCGTGCACGGTCAGGTTCAACCTCCGGCATCCGCCGTTCCGCGCCGAGATACAGCATATACATCGACAGCAGTGGCGCGGCCGCGCAATTGCGTCGGGCCGAGCGCCTCCACGATCAGCTCCGGCGCAGGGCGCAGCAGCTGCAACAGTTCACCGGACACCAGGAGCGCACGGCGGACCTCCTTGCAATGCGCCTGCAACCGCGCGGTCACGTTCACCGTGTCGCCGAAATAGGCTACTTGGCGACGGGAATCGCCGCACTCGCCGATCACCACGGCGCCGGCATGCAGGCCGGCGCGAAACTCCGGCACCCGACCGAACTCGCGCTGGTAGCGCTCGGCACGCTGCGCGATGCGGTCCTGGATGGCGGCTTGCCAGCGGAGAGGATCGCCGAGATCGTGTTCGAGGCGCTGACGTCGGCCCGGCCCAGGGTACGCTATCAGATCACGCCCGACCCGATGCGGCATGTCGTGACCGGCTGGTTGCCCAAGCGCGTGGTCGACCGGATCATCGCCAGGCGGCTCGGCCTGATGCCGCCGGCTACGTGAGCGACCGGTGAAGACGCTCGGCAAGACCCAGGCGGAGCTGACCGTGCTCGTGGAGGCGGCGATCCGCAGCCAGCCCGGCTGCGAGACGGCGCGGGTGCCGAAGCTCCGCGGCCTGCCGCATGTGCGCCTCGGGCGGAATTGGGAGATTCCAGCCGTGCTTCTTGGCGACTGCCTGATCAGCGACATCGACAGGGCCGTGATCACGGTGCACCGCAGGCTCGGCCGGACGTTTCACCTCGTCACGAACGGGGACACCGGGCCGGCGTGAGGGGCGGGCCTGCTGAACGCGCGACAAATCGTCTCCGGCGAGGCATGCGGCCGCCCACTTCCGGTCGCCGCGTGAGATTGCTAGTCTTGGCAGCAATCAGAAAGTGCCTAGAGGAAACCGCCGATCTGCAATCGGGCCCTGCCCGAGGGGGGAAGCTCATGAAGCGCCGCCTGAGGCCGTTCATTCGCAGCCGTTTCATCCCGTCGCATCTCATTGCGAGGATTGTGCTTTCCGTAGTGCTCCTCGCCTTCGCCACGGCCCCTTCGCTGGCGCAAAAGAAATACGACACCGGCGTCACCGACACCGAGATCAAGATCGGCAACATCATGCCCTATAGCGGACCGGCGTCCGCTTACGGCATCATCGGCAAGACGATGAGCGCCTATTTCCGCATGGTCAACGACAATGGCGGCGTCAACGGGCGCAAGATCAACTTCATCTCCTATGACGACGCCTACAGCCCGCCCAAGACGGTGGAGCAGGCCCGCAAGCTGGTCGAAAGCGACGAGGTATTCCTGATCTTCGCCTCGCTCGGCACGGCGTCGAACGCGGCGATCCAGAAATACATGAACAGCATGAAGGTCCCCCAGATATTCGTCGCCACCGGGGCCTCGCGCTGGGGCGATCCCGAGCACTTCCCCTGGACCATCGGCTGGCAGCCGAACTATCGCGCCGAGGGCCGCGTCTATGCCACCTACATCCTGGAGCATTATGCCTCGGCCAGGCTCGGCGTGCTCTACCAGAACGACGATTTCGGCAAGGACTATGTGCTGGGTCTGAAGGACGTGCTGCGCGACAAATACGACAAGATGGTCGTCGCCAGCATATCCTACGAGGTCGCGATGCCGACCGTCGACTCCCAGGTCGTCGCGATCAAATCCGCCAATCCCGACATCTTCATCAACATCGCCACGCCGAAATTCGCGGCGCAGGCGATCAAGAAGATCGCGGAGCTCGGCTGGCACCCGATCCAGATCATGACCAACGTCTCGGCCTCGGTCGGGGCCGTGCTCAAGCCCGCAGGCCTGGACAATTCCCGGGGCATCCTGAGCGCCGGCTACCAGATGGACGTCACCGATCCGCAATGGGACAGCTATCCCGGCATGAAGCGGTTCCGCGCCTTCATGGCGAAATACTATCCGGAAGCCGACAAGTCCGAGAGCGGCCCGTTGACGGCCTTCAACACCTCGACCGCGCTGGTGAATGTCCTCGAGCGCTGCGGCGACAATCTCACACGGGAGAACGTGATGAAGATCGTCGCCAACATGGATTACGAGATCGATACCTACGTCCCGGGCATCCGCATCAAGACCACGCCGACCGATTTCTATCCGATCGAGCAGGTGCAGATGATGCGTTTCACCGGCGAGAACTGGCAGCTGTTCGGTCCGATCATCGACGGCCACGCGGAGTAGGGCCGACGCGGCCGGGTCTGCAACGGAGATTGATCGCAAGAACAAGCCCAATATCGGCGAGAAGCCGGGCCGGCCAAGTAAAGTCGTGTAACCTGGGGAGAAAACGATGGACCGCACGCTCGAACGCTCGACCATGCGAAAAGTCTATCTGCGCCTGCTGCCGTTCGCCGTGCTGTCCTACGTCCTCGCCTATATCGATCGCATCAATGTCAGCTTCGCGGGACTGACCATGCGCGGCGACATCGGCATGTCGGCCGGGACCTTCGGGTTTGCGGTCGGCATGTTCTACTGGGGCTATTTCATCTTCGAGGTCCCGAGCAACGTGATCCTCGAGAAGATCGGCGCCAGGATATGGATCGCCCGGATCATGATCACCTGGGGCATCCTCGCAGGAGCGACCGCGTTGGTGTCGGGCTCGACGAGCTTCGCCATCGTGCGTTTCCTGCTCGGCGTCGCCGAGGCCGGATTCTTTCCCGGCATCATTCTCTATTTCACCTACTGGTTCCCCAGCCATCATCACGCCCGCATCGTGTCGGGCTTTCTCGTCGGCCTGCCGATCGCGGTGGCGATCGGTGCGCCGATCTCGACGGGACTTCTCGGCCTCGATGGCCTGCTCGGCCTCAGGGGCTGGCAGGTCATGTACCTTGCCGAGGCGATCCCGACCGTGGTGATCGGCGTGCTCACCTATTTCGTGCTCACGGATCGCCCCGAGCAGGCCAAATTCCTGACCGCGGAAGAACGCGACTGGCTGGTGACCAAGATCGCGGCCGAACGCCGTGCCACCGAAGCGGTGCGCAAATTCTCGCTGTGGCAGGCGCTCTACAATCCGAAGGTGCTGCTGCTGGCGTTGAATTATGTCGGCATCGTCACGGCGAGTCTCGGCATGCTGATCTTCATTCCGCAGATGATCAAGTCGCTCGGCGACTACAGCAACATGACGGTCGGCTGGCTCACCATGATCCCCTATCTCTGCGGCGCGGTCGCCATGGTGATCTGGGGTCGCATCTCCGATCGCATGAACGAGCGGCGCTGGAATCTGTTCATCGGCTGCGTGTTCTCGACCGTGGGCCTCGTCATCGCGGGCCTGACGATGGGGAGCTGGTGGGCGCTGGTCGGAATGTCGATCGCCGCGATGGGCTTCTATGGCTCCAAGGGCCCGTTCTTCGCCATGCCGCCGATGTTCCTCAGCGGCGCTGGCCTTGCGGCCGGCATCGCCTGGATCAATTCGATCGGCAATCTCGGAGGCTTCTTCGGGCCCTGGTATGTCGGTGTCATGAAGGACATGACCGGCGACTACGCCGGCGGACTTTATGGACTTGCTTTGCTCGGCCTGGTCGCGGCGATCGTCTGCGCGCTGTTTCTGCACATTCCCAATCGCCTGCCATCGTCGGCGGTCGGCGCGCCGGCGGAATGACACCTTCAGCCGACGGGAGCCGTCCGGCCGGTTCGCACCGAGGCCATCGCAATCAGGCGCAGCGCCAGCACGACGAGCAGCGGAACGAGGAACAGGCCATAGAGCGGCATCGCGGGAATCCGCATGCCGAACGATACCGTGAACTGTAGCCAGAGGTAATAGCCGCCCACGAGGTGCAGGACGCGCCAGGCGTGCGGGCCGATTGCGGCGACGGCGCGATCGAACGAGGTGGCGGTCATTGCGAGAATGAAGCCGTAGCCGATGCCGCCGAAGACGTAGGAGGCCATGCTGGTCGCCGCCGCGAAGCCGGCCGGATCGGCGATCGCGAAGGCAACGATCGCAATCGCATGCAGCGCGTGCGAGGCCGCGAAGGTCACGCCGAGTTGGCGGCGATTGCGGTGCTGCCAGCGCGTGTACGCGTTGGGCCAGAGCCGTGCCAAAGCGGCTGCCGAGAACGCCAAACAGAAGAACACCAGTGAGGTCCGCGCGGTGAAGCGGATCACCATGCGGATTGCTTCGGCCTCGAAGGCGCGCATGCCGGCGATCCAGAGACACAGCGCGATGAGGATCAAGGTGAGCACGGCGAACAGCCGCCAGCCTTCGAACCAGTTCTGCCGCTCCGACATGCGCTCGATCTCCTCCTGCAATGTAATCGTCAGTTACATTTGGTTGAATCGCAAGGTCAATGGTGTAATCAATGATTACATTCACGATCGGGTGATGCTATCTTCGGGCAATGCCGACCCGTATCAAGCATTCGTCAAGCCATTCTACCGTGCCAAAACCCTATCACCACGGCGACCTCAAGCGCGTCCTGGTCGACGCGGCGCTGCGCCTTGCCGAGGAGGGCGGTGTCGACGAGGTCAGCGTGCGCGAGGCCGCGCGGCGGGCCGGCGTCTCGCCCGGTGCCCCGTTCCGGCATTTCGCGAGCCGCGATGCCCTGCTGACCGCCGTGGCGGAAGAGGCGCAGCGGCGGTTTCGCGCCGAGATCGAGATTGCGCTCGCCGGGGCGCCGGCGGACGATCCGCTGAGCTGTTTCCGCGCCTTCGGGCTCGCCTATCTGCGCTGGGCGGTGCGCAACCCGGCGCATTTCGAGATCATCTCGACCGGCCGCACGTTCGACCACGCCAGCTCGGCCGAGCTCACGCGCGACAATGCCGAGCTGATCGCGATGAGCGAGCGCATGCTGGCCGACGCCTATGCCCAGGGCCAGTTGCGTTCGGTCGAGCTGAAGACGGTGCAGATCGCAGGCCGCGCGCTGGTCTATGGCTTCGCGCGGATGGACATCGACGGGCACTTTCCGCGCTGGGGCGTGGCGCAGGATGAGATCGAGCGCATCGGCGGAGGAATCATCGATCTCTTCATCCAGGGAATAGCCCGTTTGCCCACGGCTTGACGCAATCCGGCCGGCTCCGAAATGACCGCGTGCGATATTTCCCCTGCTTGAGCGTGGGCAGCCGAACCTGCTAAAAGGCGCCACTTCAGCCGGTTCCGGGGGAACTCCGCCATGGTGATGCGACTGTTCGCGCCGCAATTTCTCGTGCTCTGGGCGTTCATCGCCTCCGCCGCAACGGTGCACTTCCGCGGCAAGGTGCGGCTCGGATTCTGGCGGCAGTTCTCCGACCATTCCACGATCATGGCGCCCTACAACTGCCTGATGTACATGTTCTCGGCGGTACCGAACCGGCCGGTGCTGGAGACCGGCATGGTGCCCGAGCTGACGCTGCTCCGCGACAACTGGCAGGTGATTCGCGAGGAAGCCGAGCTGCTGTTCGCGCAGGGCGCGATCAAGGCCGCCGACAAATATAACGATTGGGGCTTCAACTCCTTCTTCCGCACCGGGTGGAAACGCTTCTATCTGAAATGGTACGGCGCGCCGCTGCCGTCGGCGCTCGCCAACTGCCCAAAGACGGTCGAGCTGCTGAACACGATTCCCAACATCAAGGGTGCGATGTTCACCAACCTGCCGCCCGGCGGCCGGCTGGTGCAGCACCGCGATCCCTATGCGGGCTCGCTGCGCTATCACCTCGGGCTGATGACGCCGAAATCCTCCGGCGAGTGCCGCATCTTCATCGACGGCGAACCCTATTCCTGGCGTGACGGCGAAGACATCCTGTTCGACGAGACCTATCTGCATTATGCCGAGAACACCACCGGCGACGATCGGCTGATCCTGTTCTGCGACGTCGAGCGCCCGCTCAAGACCCGGGCGATGACCGCGGTGAACCGCTGGGTCTCCACGCGCATCATCAACGAGAGCGCGACCCAGAACGAGGAGGGCGAGCGTGTCGGCTGGATCAATCGCATCTTCGCCTATGTCTATCACGTGCGCCTCGCCGGCAAGCGCATGAAGGCCTGGAACAAGCGGGTCTACTACGCGGTGAAGTATCTCCTGATCGGCGGCATCATCGCCGCGTTTCTCGCGACCGCGTTCGCGTAGCGATGAAGTTACGTAGGGTGGGCTGAGCGAAGCGTGCCCACCATTTTGAAGAGGTGTTGCCGATAGAAGGTGGGCACGGCGCTTCCGGTTTCGCTCTGCGAGCTACAGCGGACGCGGTCGCGCCTTGGCCTACCCTACGCTTCGTACAGTGAGGAAAGGAGTAACCCATGGCCGTCACCGTCAAGCAGATGCTCGAAGCGGCGAACGCCGCCGTCCCCAAGATCACGCCCGACCAGGCGCGCGAGATGATCGGCAAAGGCAACACGCTGGTCGTCGACGTGCGCGACGGCACGGAGGTCGCGCAGAGCGGCAAGGTCGCCGGCGCCGTGAACGTCTCGCGCGGCATGCTGGAATTCCGCGCCGATCCCGACTCGCCCTATCACGACAAGAATTTCTCCAGGGACAAGAACGTCATTCTCTATTGCGCCTCCGGCGGCCGCTCGGCGCTGGCCGCCAAGCAGCTCAAGGACATGGGCTACCAGCACGTCTACAATGTCGGCGGCTTCAAGGACTGGGTCGACTCTGGCGGCGCGGTCGAGAAGTAGAACGCGACTCGGCGCGACGCCGGAGGGTGGGCTAAGCGAAGCGCGCCCACCATTCAAACAACGCTCTGAGCGGTGGGCACGGCGCATGCGCGCCTTAGTCGTACTGAGTCACAAGAAGACTCAAGCCATTGAATCGACTCGTCTTTGTGCAAATATGGTCGTTCTAAAAAGCTCAAGAATTTCAACGAGAGCACCACACATGTGACTTAGTACGATTAGCCCACCCTACGATTCTGCGTACATGTAAGCAGCACGTAAGACAGCGAGCGCCCGCGCTACTACGAACGATCGACGACGAACGATCGAAAACCAAAGTCTAACTGCAAAACGGGCCATTATCACCGACTTGTAACTGGCGCGGCGGAATTTCTCCCAATCATTGTCACGATTGAACCGATGATCCGGCGCGCCGCCGCCACGGTGCGACGACCGCCACAGTCGGCGTTCATCCTGACCCCGCTTTGCAGGAGTGCTTGTCATGCGAGCGCTTGCTCTCGCTCCCTTCGTCCTCTCCCTCGGATTGATCCTTCCCAACGTCCATGCGGCCGAGCCGTCGCACGACAACATCAAGGGCCTCTATCTGATGACCGACTATCCGTCGGTCACGGTCAGGCCCGGCACGACAGCGAACATTGCGCTGCGGCTGCAGAACTACGCTCTCGCGCCCGAGCAGTACAAGCTCTCGGTCACCGGCGTGCCGAGCGGCTGGACTGCGACCATGCTCGGCGGCGGACAGCCGGTCGGCTCGGCAATGCCCGCGCCCGACTCCAGCGTCGCGCTGCAGCTTCGTCTCGACGTGCCGGCGAATGCCGATCTCGCGCCGCAGACCCTGACGGTGCAGGCCGAAGGGCAGGGCAACCAGGCCTCGCTGCCAGTCGTCGTCTCGCTCGCCAAGGAGCTGCCGGCCAAGCTTTCGGTGACCGCGCAACTGCCGTCGCTGCGCGGCACCCCGAAATCGAACTTCGAATACACGCTGAGCATCAAGAACGATGCCGGTCGCGACCTCACCGCGAGCTTCGCGGCGCAGGCGCCGGCCAATTTCGAGACCTCGTTCACCGAGGCCTATGGCTCGCAGGAATTGTCCTCGCTTCCGATCCCGGCCGGCCAGTCCAAGGACGTCAAGCTGAAGGTTCGTCCGCCGAGCACGATCGACGCCGGCCATTTCCCGGTCACCGTGACGGTCAAGGCCGAGGACGCCTCCGCCAAGACCGACCTCGCGCTCGACGTCGTCGGCCAGCCGCGGCTGCAGGTCGCCGGCCGCGACGGCCTGCTCAGTGCGCGCGCGGTCGCCGCGCAGCAGACCTCGGTCCCGATCGTGGTCACCAACTCTGGCAGCGCGCCGGCCGAGAATGTCACGCTGAGCGCCTCGTCGCCGACCGGCTGGAAGGCTTCCTTCGAGCCGGCCACCATCGACCGCCTGGTGCCCGGCAAGGATGCCGAGGTGCAGGCGCTGGTGACGCCCAGCGACAAGTCGCTCGCCGGCGACTACATGGTCTCGGTCAATGCCAATGCGCGCGGCGAAAGCGCCTCCAGCCAGTTCCGCATCACGGTCTCGACCTCGACCGTGTGGGGCATGGTCGGCGCCGGCGTGATCGGCGTGGCGTTGCTTCTGATGCTGGGCGCAGTGGCGAGGTTCGGACGACGATGAGCGAGCAGCCAAACGAGGGCGCGACCGCGCCCGGCGGCGTCGTGATCGCCGCGGACGGCCTGACCAAGCGCTATGGCAAGGCGTACGCCGTCGACAACATCTCCTTCGGCATCCGGAGGGGCGAGGTGTTCGGCCTGCTCGGCCCGAACGGCGCCGGCAAGACCACCACCATCCTGATGATGCTCGGTCTCACCGAGATCTCGTCGGGCAAGGTCAGCGTGCTCGGCCATGACCCGGCGCGACAGCCGCTCGCGGTCAAAGCCCGCGTCGGCTACCTGCCGGATTCCGTCGGCTTCTACGACCAGATGACGGCGGTGGAGAACCTCGCCTACACCGCGAAGCTGATGGGCCTCGATCTGGCCGAGCGCACGCGGCGGATCGCGGACGCGCTTCTGCGCGTGCGGCTCGACGACGTCGCGCACAAGCGCGTCGCGACCTTCTCGCGCGGCATGCGCCAGCGGCTCGGGCTGGCCGAGATCATCGTCAAGAAGGCGGAGATCGCCATTCTCGACGAACCGACCTCCGGGCTCGATCCGCAGGCGACGCTCGAATTCCTCGACCTGATCCGCGAGCTCAAGGCCGAGGGCACCACGGTGCTGCTCTCCTCGCATCTGCTCGACCAGGTGCAGCGCATCTGCGACCGCGTCGCGCTGTTCAAGGCCGGCCACATCGCGATGATGGGCACGGTCGCCGAGCTTTCCGTGGGCGTGCTCGGCGCCGGTTTCGTGGTCGAGGTCGAGGCGCAAGGGACCGGGATCGCGCGCCGCCTTGCCACCATCCCCGGCGTCACCAAGGTCGAGACGGTCGCGCCCGAGCGCTTCCGCATGACCGCCGAGCGCGACGTGCGGCCCGATGCGGCAAGCGCGGTGGTCGCGGTGAACGGCGCGCTGCTCAAGCTCTCGGTCCACGAGCCGAGCCTGGAGGCGATCTACGCCCGCACCTTCCAGACCGATCCGGCGGGAGGAGGCGTGCGTCATGCGGCGTGAAGGTTCTCCGTTCCAGGGCCTCGGCACGGTCTTCGTCAAGGAGCTGTCCGACAACATCTCCAGCGTCCGCATGCTGGTGCTCGAACTGCTGATCCTGCTGACGGCGCTCGCCGCGCTGTATGGCGCGATCGACAGCCTGAGGCAGAACACGGCTGAGGACCCGTTCCTGCTGCTGCGGCTGTTCACGCTGGCGCGCGACCCGTTGCCGTCCTTCGTCGCGATCCTCGGCTTCCTGATCCCGCTGATGGCGATCGGGCTCGGCTTCGACGCCGTCAACAGCGAGCATAACCGACGGACGCTGTCGCGGATCCTGGCGCAGCCGATCTACCGCGACGCGTTGCTGATGGGGAAATTCCTCGCCGCGCTGGCGACGCTCGCGGTCAATCTCGCAGCGCTCTGGCTGATGGTGATCGGGCTCGGCCTGATCTTCCTCGGCGTCCCGCCGGGCACCGAGGAGATCGCGCGCTCGCTGGTGTTTCTGGTGGTCGCGATCTTCTATGCCGGGGTGTGGCTCGCGCTCGCGATGCTGCTGTCGATCGTGTTCCGCTCGCCGGCCACCGCAGCCCTGGTCGCACTCGGCGTCTGGCTGTTCCTCACCGTGCTGTGGCCGATGCTGGCGCCGGCCTTCGCGCAAGTGATCGCGCCGCCCGATCCGCGCTACACCGCGCTCGGCCTCGATACGCCGGACACCGGCCTCTGGTCGCTGTTCCTGATGCGGGTCTCGCCCAACGAGTTGTTCATCGAGGCGATGCAGGCGGTGCTGTCGCCGACCACGCGCACGCTGGGCGCGGTGTTCCTCGAGCAGCTCCGCGGCGCCGTCATGGGTGCGCCGCTGCCGCTTGCCGAGAGCGTGATGATCGCATGGCCGCAGATGGTCGGCCTGATCGCCGGCACCATCGTGCTGTTCGTCGCTGGCTACGTGCTGTTCCAGCGACAGGAAGTGAGGGCCTGAGCCGCGTTCAGCCTCCAACGCGTTATTGTGCCCTCCGTCCTGAGCCGGCGTCCTCCGCGCCGGCTCAGGTGCATCTGAAGTAGGATTGGCGAGTTCGGCTGACCTGTCCCGCTCGCGGCCCTTGCGGGGAGGGGGTAGTGCGGCGGCACCATGTTCGCCGTATTGCATCCCACCACTTCCCGGGAGATGAAAGACCTCGCAAGATGGTCTCAGTGCGAAGCCGTCTCGCGCTGGATTTGGTGTAGGAGAGGCATCCCATGGAACAGACCTGGCGCTGGTTCGGTCCCGATGATCCCATCACGCTGCCGCAGATCGGGCAGGTCGGCGCGTCCGGCATCGTCACCGCGCTGCATCATATCCCCTATGGCGTGGTCTGGAGCGTCGAGGAGATCGCGAAACGCCGCGACATGATCGAGGCCGACGCCTCGCTCGGCCTGCGCTGGAGCGTGGTCGAGAGCCTGCCGGTGTCGGAAGCGATCAAGCTCGGCGAGGACAACCTCGCGTCGCTGTTCGAGAACTACCGGCAGTCGTTGCGCAACCTCGCCAGCTGCGGCGTCACCACCGTCTGCTACAATTTCATGCCGGTGCTGGACTGGACGCGGACCGAGCTCGCGCATCGGCTGCCAGGCGGCGGCACCGCACTCCGCTTCGACGCCGACCGTTACGCGGCGTTCGACTGCTACATTTTGGAGCGGCCGAACGCCGAAGCCGATCACGCGTCTGACGTGCTCGATCGCGCCAGGGCGTGGATCGGCCGCGCGTCGCAGGCCGACAAGGACCGCCTGCTCGCGACCATCATGGCGGGGCTGCCCGGCGCGTTCGACCGTTACGACGTGCCGGGCCTGCGCCGCATGCTGGCGCGCTACCGCGACATCGGGCACGCCGAGCTGCGCGACAACTACGCGCGCTTCCTGCGCGAGGTGGTGCCGGCCGCGGAGGAATGCGGCGTCCGGCTCTGCGTGCATCCCGACGACCCGCCGCGCGACCTGTTCGGCCTGCCGCGGGTGGTGTCGAACGCGGACGATCTCCAGTTCATCGTCGATGCCTGCCCTTCGCCGGCTAACGGCATCACCTTCTGCACCGGCGCGCTCGGCGCGGGAGCCCAGAACGACGTGCCCGCGATGGCGGTGCGCTTCGCGCCACATGTCCAGTTCGTGCATTTGCGCAATGTCAGCAAATCGCCGGACGGCACCTTCATGGAGGCCGACCATCTTGGCGGCGACGTCGACATGGTCGCCGTGGTGACGGCGATGCTGAACGAGCAGGCGCGGCGCAAGGACGCGGGCGAGCCGGGCTGGCGGATTCCGTTCCGACCGGATCACGGCCATGAACTGCTCGACGACACCGGGCGTGGCACTCATCCCGGCTATCCCCTGATCGGCCGCCTCAAGGGGCTTGCGGAGATCCGTGGCGTCATGACCGCGGTCGCGGCGATCAACCATCTGCCGGTCTGACGGAGGATCGCCGATGAAAAGACGGCCTTTTCTTGGCCCATCCTTCGAGACGCCCGCCTGCGGCGGGCTCCTCAGGATGAGGGTCTTTCGTGCGGCGAAATCTCAGAACCTCATGGTGAGGGCGCGGCGCAGCCGCGCGTCTCGAACCATGAGGCCCAACGATTGCTGTCCTTGGTGGTCTGAGAGATGAAAGTCGCGTCCATCGGCGAATGCATGATCGAGTTCGCGCAAGGCGAGGGCGGCCTGTTCAAGCGCGGCTTCGGCGGCGATACGCTGAACACCGCGCTCTATCTGGCGCGGCTCGGCGTCGACACGTCCTACGTCACCGCGCTCGGCGACGATGCGCTGAGCGAGGCGATGCTTGCGGCGTGGCGCGCCGAGGGTATCGGCACCGATCACGTCATGCGCGTGGCCGGACGGGTGCCCGGCCTCTACATGATCGAGCGCGACGCGCGTGGCGAGCGCAGCTTTCTCTATTGGCGCGACCATGCGCCCGCGCGCGAATTGTTCGACCGCGCCGACGACGCCATGCTCGACCGCCTGTCGCGGTTCGATTGGCTCTATCTCTCCGGCATCAGCCTGTCGCTCTATGGCGAGACGGGCAGGGCGCGGCTGCGCGAATTGCTTGCCGCCACGCGCCGTGGCGGCGGCAAGGTCGCCTTCGACGGCAACTATCGCCCGCGCGGCTGGAGCGATGCGGCCGCTGCACGGGCGGCGTTCAACGACATGCTGCCGCTGGCCGATCTGGCGCTGCCGACGCTCGAGGACGAGCAGCTTCTGTTCGGCGACGCCGATGCGGAGGCCTGCATCGCGCGGCTTCGCACGGCGGGGGTTGCGGAGATCGTGGTCAAGCGCGGTGCGCTCGGCTGCCTGATCGATGCCGATCGGGATCGCGTCGATCTTGCGCCGCCGGAAGTCGTTGCGCCCGTCGATACCACCGCGGCCGGCGATTCCTTCAACGCCGGCTATCTCGCGGCGCGGATCGGCGGCGCCACGCCGCGACAGGCAGCGCTCGCCGGGCATCGTCTGGCCGGCGCGGTGATCATGTCGCCGGGCGCGGTGATCGCGCGCGAGGCGATGCCGAAAGACATTCTCTAGCGACGGAGCGTCGTCATGAAAAACCAGTCGCGATTGGCCGAGCTGTTTGCACTTGCGCCCGTCATTCCCGTCATCACCATCGAACAGGCGGCGCAGGCAGTGCCGTTGGCGGAAGCGCTGGTCGCAGGCGGCCTGCGGGTGATCGAGATCACCTTGCGCACGCCGGCCGCGGTCGATGCCGCCCGTGCGATCATCGCCGAGGTGCCCGCGGCCATCGTCGGCATCGGCACCGTGCTGACGCCTGACGATCTCGACCGCGCCGCGAAGCTCGGCGCCGCCTTTGCCATCAGTCCCGGCCAGTCGGCCGACCTCCTGCAGGCGGCAGCCTCCGGCGATCTGCCGTTCGTGCCGGGCATCCAGACCGCGTCCGACCTGATCGCCTGCGTCACGCGCGGCCATGAGCTGGTGAAATTCTTTCCGGCGATGCAGGCCGGCGGCCTCGCCATGCTGAACGCGCTCGGCGGCCCGTTCCCGCAGGTGCGCTATTGTCCGACCGGCGGCATCAGTGAGGCCAATGCGCGCGAATGGCTGGCGCATCCGAAGGTGGTCGCGGTCGGCGGCTCCTGGATCGCGTCGGCTTCCGACATCAAGACTGGCGCGTGGTCCTCGATCGAGGCGCGCGCCCGCGCGGCAAGCGGCTTGCGCTAGACAGGGCCGAGCGCCCATAAGCTGGCTGGCATGACGTGATGAAGGCGACGTCCGCTTCGTCGCTAGCGATCAAGCTCGCGTGGGGCGCAATACGTTGCGAAGACCTTGAGGCGACATCGTCGGTGTGATCCGATGCCTATTGGGTAGCAACTGGAACAATGAAATGGGCCGCCAACTGGTGGATTCCACTTGCTCGAATTTGCAACTCGTGATCTTTGCGGGCGGACGTTGAAGACCGAGGTTATGATGCGGCGGCTTGTATCGTGGGCTTTCGTGCTTTTCATTTTTGCCCAGTTCGGTGGATGGGTGTCAGTTTCCGAAGCGGCGGCCGGACCCCATCCTCGGTCGAAGGCGACGGCCGGACCGCAATCCAAGCAGCAGGTTGCACGGCTCGCGCGCTTGTATTTCTTGCGCGAGAAGGGACTTTGGGCGACTGAAGCGGGAATCAAGATCGACGGTCAACCGGTCGGTTCGGTCTCCAAGGGATTCTATTTCTCTGTCGACAGACCGCCCGGACGATACCGGATAACCTGTGTGAACCCGGTGTCGATGGACTATGAAGTCGAAGTTCAAATCGAGGGCGGACAAACCTATTACTTCGGCATCGGTGTGCCTCAGGTGGAAAAGCAGGGTCAAAACCTTCTCAACCAGGCTGTTGCCGGCAGCAGCGGGCAGCAACTGCCAGGGACGTCCCCGCTCATGTCAGCCCTTTCCGGTGCGGCCTTCTATCAGATCGAC
Source organism: Bradyrhizobium sp. (assembly GCF_019242285.1). Taxonomy (GTDB): domain Bacteria; phylum Pseudomonadota; class Alphaproteobacteria; order Rhizobiales; family Xanthobacteraceae; genus Bradyrhizobium. The sequence continues at coordinate 219 of NZ_JAFAVV010000173.1, read as the reverse complement.
GCAGCAGAGGGCCCTGCCATCATCAGTCAGTTGAAGCCGAAATAGCGGAGATTCCGCATTGGGTCATGTTCGACGGATTCAGAAGGCCGTCGGCCGGCTGATGTCCGCCTCTGCCCGTGAGCGCCGGACCGGGCCAACGAGCGTTGCGTTTGGCCGGGAGCTCGTGACTCGCGCTTCCTGGGGCTCATATGGCGCGCTCTGAACTCGCCGACTTTGAAT
>NZ_JAFAVV010000833.1 GCF_019242285.1 Bradyrhizobium sp. | reverse complement strand
ACGTGCAATGTGCCGAAATTGGGCAGGTCGCCTAACGAACACAATGGACCAGCGCGCCACTGGTAGCTACCTGGTAGCTACAGCGAGCCAACGGTTCTCGTCATTTACGGTAAGTGTCTGATTTTTTTGGTACAGTTGGGTGGGCTCGAACCACCGACCTCCTGTTCCACAGACAGGCGCTCTAACCAACTGAGCTACAACTGCATCGCGGACGGCTCCTGCGCGTCGGGCACGAACGTCCAGGGATCATGCGCGAGTGGGGCCGGACGAGGCGGAAACTAGGTGCAATGCATCGCTTTGGCAAGCCGGGAAGCACGGCAGGCCGACCGCAATCTTTTCGCCAAAACAACGGCCCGGGCGCGAGGCCCGGGCCGAAACTCAATTCGAACGGAGCGGCGTGCTCAGGCCGCCGGCTTGTAATACTTGGCGGCGTTGGCCTTGATCGGCTCGGCGGTCTCGCTCGCGACCCGCTGACCGAGCTCGGCGAGTTCCTTGGCCTGCGAGCTCAGCGCCTCGAACTGCTTGCGAGCGTGGCCGGTCCAGAGTTCCACCGCGTCCGACGGCGACTTGATGCCGAGCAACTCGTGCGCGAAATCGAGGTTCGACGTGGTGTTGGCCTTCATGAACTCCATCAGCTTGGAGGTGTATTCGCTGGCGCCCTTGCTGACGCAATTGAAGACGGCTTCCACGGTGCCGTTGTGGCTCTCGGCCGCGTCCTTGAACTTGGCGTAGTTGTCGCGCGCCTGGGAGACGCCCTTCTCGGCAAAGGCACGCATCTGTTCGGGAACTTCGAATGGAATGACGGAAGCGGAGAACGGATCGGTCGAACTGGTCATGGCGGAATATCCTTCGCAACGGGGATGAGAGGTTTATTCGCGCCCCCGGCGGCCAAGATGCGGGGAACGTCGAACGAGTGCACGCGGTGGGAACGCCCCTTGAGGGCTGAACATGTCTACACCCTTATCTTGTCAACATTGTGCAACGCAATGAAACTTTGGTGCAATGCGATGCACCCGAACATTGCCGGGCTGCTCACCGCGCGGCCGCCCTCCGAAGCGGTGAAGCAAACGAGTTCGGGGTACTAAACCTGTGGTTTTGCGGCCTCCATCGCAGCCTTGCCGACGATCTGGCCCATCTCGGCGGCCTGCTCGGCGAGCGAACGCATCTGCGCCTGTACATATTCGCCGTGCAGCTTCATCACGTCGGACAAATCCTTGGCGTGCAGCAACGCCTGCGCGTAGTCCAACGATGCCTGCACGTTCCTTTCCGCATAGGCGAAGGCCTTGACGCTGACGTCCTTGGCGCCGGCGCGCACCGTTGCGCCGCGCTCCTCGAACGTGCCCGCCGTCGCCTGCGCGCCGGCAAGGAACTTCTCGAAATTCTTGCGCGCCTGCTCGACGGTTGCCTCGGCCATCGAGCGCATCTCCTTGGGGATCTCGAAATGATCGCGTGCTTGATCGTTCATCGTGTCTCTCCCTGTTCCGCCCGTCGCTCCGGCCCCTGGCCGATCGCCGATATGACGCCGCGCGGGTATGGTGGACCTTCGCCAGCCGTTTGCAACAGAGAACGGCCACGCCCCCTTGCTGGTTCGACCACATTAAGGTTATTCGCCAAGGTTACCCGCCGCTTTGGGGGCCCCATTCGCGGCGGCAAGTGGACCTGCGGCACGGCACGGGCAATACTAACGATCCGTTAATCCGAAGGGCGGCCGGCCGGATTTCCTTGGGGCGGCGCCGGGCGTCCCACCGAGCCGGGCCGAATAGCATCATGATGCACGGACAATCGACATTGCACGGCGTCGGCGATCCCCGACTGGCCGTACATGCTGCGAGCGCCCTGCCAGTCTGGTTATGGTCAACCGACGGCAGCAGGATTCTCTGGGGCAATCCCGTCGGCGCGCGCGCTTTCGGCGCCGCCAGCGCCGCGGACCTGGCGGGGCGGAGCTTCGGCCCGGCGGACGGGCATCGGCGCCAGGTCGCGCAACTCGCGGGCCGGCTGTGGCCGGACGGTGCACCCCGCCTGGAGCGGCTGCGCGGATTCGGCGCGCGGGCCGGCATGCTGGTGACATGCGCTTGCACGCGGCTCGGCTTTGCCGACGGCAGCCACGGCGTGCTGATCGTGTCGACCCAAGGCGCCGGCACTTCCATGCCCCTGCTCGAGCGGTTGCAGCGACTGGTGGAGGGCCTCGAGACGCCCGTCGCCGCCTTCACCCGCGACGGCCTGTTCGTCGGTGCGAGCGCGCCGGCGCATGCGCTGTTCGACCGCTTCCGCAACCTGTCCGAAGCGGATCTCGACACCGCGCGGGGCAAAGCCCTGGTAAGCGGACGGCTGGAGATGCCCATCAGCATCGGCACCATGGTGCTGCAGCGGGTCGGCGCCGGCAGCGACGTCGGCCTGGTTGCGCTCATCACGCCGAACGCGGCTGCGACCGCGCCAAGACAGCCGGCGGCGGTTTCCGTCGAGCAGACGGCCGCGGCCGACACGCCGAAATCAGCCGCCGACGATGAATGCGCCGCTACGCCCTCGCGGCGTCATCCGCTGCGCTTCACCTGGCAGATGGACGCCGAAGGCCGCTTCCTGCTCGGCGAAAGCGAGTTCACCCGCCTGATCGGCATGCGGACCGCGCGAGGCTTTGGCCGGCCGTGGCACGAGATTGTGGCGGTGTATGGTCTCGATCCGGCCGGCCGCGTGCTGGAAGCGATCGCCACGGGAAACACCTGGAGCGGAATCACCGTGTACTGGCCGGTCGATGACGGCGGCCGGCTGCCGGTCGAGCTTTCGGGCCTGCCGGTGCACGACCATGAGCGCAATTTCGCCGGCTATCGCGGCTTCGGCGTCTGCCGGGATATCGACAGTCTCGAGCATCTCGCCGAGCTCAGGCGCGCCGAGCCGTTGGGTGACCTGACATCGGAACCCCCTGCTTTCGCCGTAATTGCGTCGGACTCGCCGCAGGTTCTCGCCGCAGTTCCGCCGGAGGGCGCAGTTGTGATCCCGCCTGCCCCCACCGACCTGCCTGCTTCGATTGCCGAAGAGACCTCGCCACAAGCCCGTTTGGATGAGTCCGTGGAATCTCCAGAGAACGTGGTGCCTTTCCCCTCCGCGGCCGACGGGAAATCGCCGGTCCTGACGCCGGTCGAGAACCATGCCTTCGACGAGCTGGCCCGGCAACTCTCGGCGCGGCTCGACGGCGGCGATGCGGAAGCCGTCGCCCCCTCAATCAGCACCCTGGACACGGATGGACCGCAGGCGACACCGCCGGGCACCGGTCGGCCAGCGGCCGACCGGCCGGGCTGGCTCACGCAGCCGGAGCCACCTCCGCGCGGCGCGACGCGGCGCGACCGCGCCCTGCTCGACCTGTTGCCGACCGGCATCCTGATCTACCGCCTCGACCGGCTGGTCTATGCCAACGCGGCATTCCTGAGCCAGATCGGCTATGACAACCTCGACGCGCTGGAAGCAGCCGGCGGGCTGGATGCGCTCTATGTCGAGCCCGGCGTCTCCTCCGCCTCCTCGACGTCCGAGGCCGGCACGCCGATGCGGATCACGGCGGAAACAGAGGCGGCTGAGCCGGCCTCAGCCTTCGACGCGCGCCTGTTCACGATCTCCTGGGATGACGAGCCGGCGCTGGCGCTGATCACTTCACCGGAGGCTACCGAGGCGGCTCCGCAGGCCGCACCGGCGGTGACGCAGCCTGCCCCGATCGCCCAGCCACCAGCCGCCGGCGAGGTCAGTGCCGAGGATCTCGCCTCCATTCTCGACACCACGGCCGAAGGCATCGTGATGTTCGACGCCGACGGCCGCATCCACGCCTGCAACCGCAGCGCGGAAGCGCTGTTCGGCTACGACGGCGCCGAGCTCATGACGCATCATCTCGCCGAGCTGTTCGCGCCGGAGAGCCGGAGCGCGGTCGCCGAGTACATGGAGAGTCTGCAGGGCGAGCGCGTCACGAGCCTGCTCGATCACGGCCGCGACGTGCTCGGCCGCGTCAATGGCGGCGGCCTCATGCCGCTCTCCATGACGATGGGGCGCACACGCGCCGGCGGCCCGAACTTCTTCGCCGTGTTCCGCGACATCTCCCAGAGCAAGCGCAGCGAGAGCGAACTGCAGCAGGCCCGACGGCTCGCCGATCGCGCGGCGAACGACAAGGCGGATCTGCTGGCACGGATCAGCCACGAGGTGCGCACGCCGCTGAACGCGATCCTCGGCTCTTCCGAGGCGATGATCGCCGAGCGTCTCGCGGGATCCGGCAATGCCCGCGAGGTCGACCATGTGAAGGACATCCGCGCCTCCGGCGAGCGCGTCATCGCGATTCTCAACGACCTCACCGAGCTCGCGCGCATCGAGACCGGCAGGCTCGAGCTCGCCTTCGCGAGCCAGAATCTCAACGAGCTCGTCGAAAGCTGCGTCACGGTGATGCAGCCGCAGGCCAACCGCGAGCGCATCATCATCCGCACCTCGCTGGCGCATACGCTGCCGCCAGTGGTGGCCGACGGGCGCGCGCTGCGCCAGATCACCATGAACCTGATCGGCACCTCGATCCATCTCGCCAATCCGGCGGGCCAGGTGATCGTGTCGACCGCGATGTCGGATCTCGGAGAGGTGGTGCTCAGGGTGCGCGACACCGGTCACGGTCTCAATGACAACGAGGTCGCCGCCGCGCTGGAGCCGTTCCGCACGCCGCAGGCGACCGATGAGGCGGCCTCGAGCTCGCCGGTCAATCTGTCGCTGACGAAAGCGCTGGTCGAAGCCAACCACGCCCAATTCCACATCAAGACCGGCGGCCGCTCCGGCACGCTGATCGAGGTGGTGTTTCCGCACGCGCTGGCACGGACCTGAGCGACGCGGGCCGGCGCCTGCCCTATCTGTTGTTGCAGGCGGCGTCCTGGCCCGCCCCCCACAGCCGCCATCTCGTGCCGCTGCCGGACCAGCAGGAGGCGGGCAGCACCTTGAAGCCGTAGGCCTTCCGCGATGACTGCGCCGGCTCCGGCGATTTCAAGGGCTTCGCCGGCTCCGGCGCCGGGGCCGGCGGAGGTGCCTGCGCCACCTTCTGCTTGGGGCGGCTGTCGACGGCTTCGTCCACGACCCTCGCAGGTCCGGTCGCGGCATCGGCGGCGACCACAGGCGGCCGCGGCGGGACCGTCGCCGGTGGCGGGTTGGGCTCGGTCAGCACGCGGCGCCGATCCGCCGGCTTCATCGCCAGCGCATTTCGCGCCGGTGGCCGATAGAGGCGCGGCGTCGGTGCGGGGGGCAGATCGGCGATGTCCGGGGCTTCCCGATAATGCACCGGCCGTGGCGCGGGCGGATAAGGGCCTCGATCCGCCTCGATCACGCGCGGCGGTGGCGGGACGTCACGCAGCGGGACGTTCCGGGACGGGACGTCCCGCGGCATGACGACATCACGAGGCGAGACATCACGCGGCGGCATGTCGCGCAGCTGAACGTTCCGCGGCGGCATGTCGCGCGGCAGGACGACGTCGCGCGGCGAGACATCACGCGGAGGCATGTCGCGCAGCTGCACGTTCCGCGGCGGCATGTCGCGCGGCAAGACGACCTCGCGTGGCAAGACATCGCGTGGCGGGAGGTCGCGCAGCGGAATGCCGCGGGGAGGCGTATCCCGCAGGGAGACATCGCGCAGGGGCATACGGCGGGGAGGCAACTCCCGCAACGGAACGTCGCGCGGCGGGATGATCTCGCGCGACGGAATGGTCTCAGGAGGAACGTCGCGTGCCAGGATGACGTCACGCGGCGGAATCTCCTGCTGTGGTATCTCGCGCGGCAACGCCGACGCGATATCCGGCTGGGCCCGGTCCGCGACCTCGATGACGGTGTTCGCTGGGCCTTCCTGCTGCACGAGGTCGAACAAGATCTGGGCGTGATGGGGATGCAGGCGCACGCAGCCATGCGAGGCCGGACCACCGAGCTTGTCGATCGCGTAGCTGCCGTGAATCGCGTAGCCATTGTGGAAGAAGATCGCAAACGGCATCGGCGAGTCGTAATATTCCTTGGAGAACCAGTTGCGCTCCAGGCGCTGCGGGACGTATTCCCCGCTCGGGGTCGCCATCTGATCGCGCCCGGTCGACACGGGCCAGAGATAGCGCACATAGCCATCCTCGATGACCATCATGCGCTGCGATCCCTTGTCGACGAGAATCTCCAGCCTCGCCTCGGCGCATTCGGCGCTGATCAGCCACGCCAGTGCGGCGAGGACGACCGCATGGCAACGCATGACGATCTCCAACCCAATGTCTTGATGCGGCGATGAAGCAGGCGAATCCGGGTGCTTTTTTGTCTAAAATCGGACGGGCAAAGTGGGCCAGCGGCCGAGCCGCTCGGCTAGTGCACCAGCCGACTGCAAACCCGTTGTACCACCGCTAGTTAGCAGTGGTTACGAACGGTTAACCATAACGCGCAATGACCCTCGCCGGCGGCTGGACCGAGCTAGACTGCCGCTGCGCGAGTCGCGGCTGCTCGCTTGCCGAGCGGAATTGCGTCGAAGACGCGGCTTTTTTGCCATTGCGACGGCTCGATGGTGTGGCGAGATGCGATGCTCTCCCAAATGATGTCCAAATCGCGGCGTCGTCGCCCACATTTTGACATTCCCGTTCGGTGGTGACCCCGACGGACGGCCGCAAAGTCGTACCTCTCGAGAAAGGGAAAACGGTATGGCAGTCTGCCTTCGGCCGTCCGCGACGTGACTGCAGCCTCGATTCGCCTGCAAAACGCGCTGCCGCATGCCCGCGACCAAGGCAAATCCTGGAACAGGTCCGGCCGGGCCACCCTTGGCCGCGCTCGTCCCACCGTCCTGCGCGGACTCGATCAGCCCTCAAAATTGCCAGAATGGGCGTGCACCAACGGCGCGCAATCGTTGCACGGTCGATTGCCGGAGGTAGATTGCGGCATTCATCCTCTACTTCAGCACCGCATCCTGGAGCGCGCGCGCATCGTGAGTGAGGCAGGCAGGTGTCCGAGGCGTGGCCTTCGAGCTTGTGCGGCCTCCGATCGGCCGGCACGTGGCCGTTCGCGATCAATGGGCAAATGATGAGCGTTTCATCCCAGCGCACGGGAGATGCGCAGTGAACTTTGGATTTGTGGCCTCGCTGATCCTGGTGATCCTCGCGGTCGTCGGGGTGTTCATCGAGATTCCGATCATCAGCAATTACGCCTTCTGGTTCGCGATCGGCGCCTACATCTTGCTCGCGGGTACCAGGGCTTAGCCGCGGGCACGGCAATGCCTTCCTCGAGGGAGCACCCCCGAGCAGTCATCCAACACGATCTGACGGAAGCGGCGCGAAGCCGACGAGGCGGCGCCCACAGCGAGCCGCCGCGATGGGGCTTTCGTGCTTGCCGAGATTGATCCGGCAAGCGCCGGAGACGAAAATACAGGGCGTCGCGACTTCGGACGCCGAGAGAGCCGGCGCGAGCCGGCTCTCTCACGATGGCTTCACAGTCTCAATACTCGACGCCGACACGCTGGTAGTCATAAGGAACCGGCTCGTCCCTGACGCCGCCATAGCCATACGGGAACGGCCGCGCATAGTAGCTGGAGCGCCGATATGGACGATCAGGGTCGTTGTAGTAGCTGTAGCGACGATAGTGCGACGAGCCGTAGCTTCGTTCGACATATTCACGTTCGACGTAACGACGTTCGTACACATAGCTGCGGCGCGGATAGTATCGGTGGTAGCCGCATGACGAGCATGAATGGTAGCGATAGCCGCATCCGTCGTCGCCGCAGGGCCGGTAGCGATAGCCGCAACCGCCGCAGGAGTGGTAGCGATAGCCGCCGCAGCGATAGCCGCAGGACCCGCCATAGTCGGCATCGTAGTAGCCCGCTTGCGCAGGCGTGGCGACCGCGAACGCGAGCAGCGCGGCGACCGCTGCGATGAGCAGTGCCAATCGGCTGCGTACTGGCGGGCGGAGCGGAGCAGGACTGCTCATTGTAACCTCCAAATTGAGAACCTCGTCGGGCCATGATCGTGGCAAAGAAATCGACCAAAGTGCGACCGGTTGCACGCGCAACGAAGGCAACGCGCGCACTCTCGCTGTTCCCGCGCGCCGACGCCGCCCTGCGCACGCGTCTCCGGCGCGACGCGACCTCCGAACTAAGTGGCAGAAAACACGAGGATTTCCGTGCAGGTTCCCGCAGGCTCGCGCGGCCGGAACCGCATGCCTTTTTGGCGTTAACCATCTTTGCGCGAATTTCCCACGAACTCCGACGCGATGCCGTTCATGTCATCGAACGGCCGATCGAACACGCGACCTAGGGCTCAGATCTCGCAGGGTGGGCTAAGCGCAGCGTGCCCACCATTCCTTCCGCACGCGATGCCAATTGGTGGGCACGCTTCGCTTAGCCTACCCCACCGACCTCATGACCAGCGATTCTATTACGCGGAAAGACTAGGCGACCTTGTGCTCGGGCAGCTTGGCGAGGCTGCGATAGAGATCGGCGTAGCGGCCTGCCGGCCCCGACCATGAGACGTCGATCGACATGCCCTTGCGCTGGATCCGTCTCCAGACGGCGACATCGTGAAACGCCGAAGCGGCGCGCTTGAGAACCTGCGCAAGCTTCTCGCTGCTGACCGGAGCGAACTTGAATCCGGTCTGAGCGCCGCCCGCAATCACCAGGTCCCCGGCGTCGACGACGGTATCCGCCAGGCCGCCGACCCCTGACACGATGGGCACCGTGCCGTACCTCAAGGCGCAGAGCTGCGTCGATCCGCACGGCTCGACCCGGGACGGTACCACCAGCGCATCCGCGCCGGCCTGGATCAGATGGTCGGTGCCTTCGTCATAGCCGATCGCGACGCCGACCCGCCCTGGATAGGCCTCCGCGGCCGTACGGAAGCGGTACAGCAGGCTGCGATCCCCGCTGCCCAGCAAAGCCAATTGCATGCCTTCATTGACGATCGTCGGCAGGTTCTCGAGCAGGAGGTCGAAGCCGGTCGGCCAGGACATGCGGCCGACGACGCCGAGCAGGAACGCGTCCGGCGCCGGTTGCAGGCCGAACCGCTGCTGCAAAGCGACCTTGTTGATGGCCCTGTTGCCGAGAACGTCGGACTCGAAACAACAGGGGATGTCGGCGTCGAAACAGCCGGGAATATGGGGATCCGTCGCGGGGTCCCAGATCGAGATGTCGATGCCGTTCTGGATGCCGCTGAGATCGTCGACGCGGGTGCGCAACAGTCCGGCCAGCCCCAAGCCATCCTCGTCGCGGAGAATCTCCCTCGCATAGGTCGGCGAAATCGTCGTGATGCGGTCCGCGAAATAGAGGCCGGCCTTGAGGAATCCGATCTTTCCGTAATATTCGACGCCGTCCACCGAGAACGACTCCGGCGGCAGACCGATGGCGCCGAGCATCTGCCGCGGGAATGCGCCCTGATACGACAGGTCATGAACCGTCATGACCGTGGCCGGCCGCTGCTCATTGCCGTAGTGCAGGTAGGCTGGCGCGAGCGCAGCCTGCCAGTCATGGGCATGGACGACGTCGGGCACGAAGGAGGGTACGGCCCCGAGGCCGATATCGGCCGCCACCCGCGACAGCGCGGCAAAGCGCCGCGCATTGTCCGGCCAGTCCAAGCCGTCGAGCGTGAGATAGGGCGATCCCGGGCGCGTGTACAGATGCGGCGCATCGAGCACGAACAGGCCGAGTTCGCAGGACGTGGTGCACAGCAGCCGGGCATCTCCACCGAAGAAGCGCGGCAGGTGAACCACGCCTTCCACCGGACCGAGCATGTTCATGACGCTCGGATAACCCGGGACGATCGTGCGAACCTCGACGCCCAGCGGCTGCAGGGCCATCGGCAGGGCACCGGTCACGTCGGCAAGACCGCCCGTTTTGACGAGGGGAGAGATTTCCGAAGCCACCGACAGGACGCGAACGGGCCTCATGTGCTCAGCCCGTCGACATGCCGTTGCAGCATGAGCTCGTACTTCATTTTTCTTGAACGCGATTCGCGAGCAGCAGCACAACTATGTGACAGCCGTAGCCTTCGATGATGTCGAGATTTTGATAGCCGCCATTCGCAACCCAGAATATCGGCGGTTTATCGCACGCGGGCGGCGGCTCAGGTGCTTCGGGCAACCTTGCGCACCGCCAGCACGCCGCCCGATGCCCGGAAGCAACGGCCCGAACGCGAAGGCGTAACCCAAGAACGCCGGCACCCAGGCGCAGGCGGCGGCATGCAGCAGCACCTCGTCATGCGCCGGCATCAGCACGGCGGCGACGCGCGAGGCGGCCGCAAGCATGACCGCGGCGTAGATGGCCTGCGTCGCAACCGATGCAGACAAGGCGTGGCCGGTGTGGCCGAGCGTGGCGCGTGTCACAGCACCACCACGGCGATGCCGAGGCGGACAGCGACATCCGCCGCTCCGGCGAAACGGGCTTCGAGACGGAACGCGACGTTGCCGGCCAGCAGCAGCACCACCAGCATCACCACCATCAGGTTGCACCAGTTGCGGCCGGGACGATCTCGCGAGCCATGGCAGCCGCGACCAGCGCCAGGAAAGCGGCGTCGACCAGCATCGCCGGCCACCAGCCAACCGCGGCCGAGAACGTCACGCACAGCCGGCCGGCGATCCAGACCAGCACCAGCGTCAACAGCGGCGCACCCTGCAGCGGCAGTCGTCCGCCGCGCACTCGACGACGAAGGCAGGGTCGTCAGGGAAAATTCCAACTGCGGCGTGCGCGTGGCCGAGGGACGCCACCGTGCCTATGTCACCGACTTCATCCGCGATGCCCGCGCCGGCGGTTGTGCCGCCGGCGTGCCGCCGACCATCTCGGCTTTCGCCTGGTGCGCGAACCGAAATCCTTCGTCGGGCAGATCGCCGCCCGACTTGGCAACGCGGTCCGGACGGCGCGGTCCTAGCCGACCAAGGACATCGCCGGCAGGAAGCCGGAGATCACCGCAAGGAACTCCGCCGGCGCCTGCAGTTGCGGGACATGGGCGCAGCCGGCGATGATCTTGAGCCGCGCATCGGGCAGGCCCGAGGCGAGCTCGACCGACATCGGCGGCGGCGTCGCCTCGTCCTTCTCGCCGACCAGCACCAGCGTCGGCACCGTCACCTGGTACAGCTCGTCCCTGAGATCGAGCGCAGCGAGGTCAGCACAGGCGGCCCGAAACACCTCCGGATCGATCTTCAGGAAGGCTTCCCTGCGATCCTCCATCAGGTCGGGATTCTCGGCCTGGAATTCTGCCGAGAACAGCCGCCGCATCGCCACCTCGGTGATCGCCGCGAGCCCGGCCGCCTTGGAGACCGCCGCCATGTTGCGGAACGCCTCGCGCCCCGCGTCGGAGAAGGCCGCACCGCAATTGGCCAGGATCAGCCGCGACGCGATCTGCGGATGGCGGATCGCCATCTGCAAGGCGACGAAGCCGCCATAACCGTTACCGAGCACGACCGCCGGCTGGCCGCGAGCGCCCTCGGCGACCACCTCGGCCATGCGGTCGGCGACCCCGGCGAGCCCGCCGCCGACGGCTTGCGAGCGGCCGAAACCCGGCAGTTCTGGAATGATGACCCGAAACGAGGTCGACAATTCCGGCGCGATCGCATCGAAACTGGCGCGATCGGACAATAGCGAATGAAACAGGAACAGCGGCGGCCCGTATCCCACCTCGGCCGCGTTGACGGTGCCGCCGGCGAAACGCCGATACATAACCTTTTCCTTTGGCAATGACTTGCCCCCAGCCGACCCGGTTTGATTGTGAGGTTAAATTCTGGACATTTCAAGTTCTCGTCGCTTGACGTGATATTTCACGATTGCGAAATTCCGCCCGCCGAGCAGCAAGGGATACCGATGCTCCTTCGGGACAATGTCTATGAGAGCCTGCGGGCTGATATCCTCTCCTGCCGGCTGGCACCCGGGGATGATATGCGTGAGCAGGAGCTCGCCGAGCGCTATGCGGTGAGCCGCCAGCCGGTGCGCGAGGCGCTGCTGCGGCTGGAGCGGGAGCATCTGGTCACGGTGCATCCGCGCCAGGGCTACCGAGTCAATCCGATCTCGTTGACGGATGCCCGCGACCTCCTGCGGTTCCGGCTCGCGCTGGAGCCCGCCTGCGTCGCGGAAGCGACCGAGCATGCCAGCGACGCGACGCTGAAGGAGCTCGACAAGTTCCGCCGCTTCGCCGGCAGTCGCGAAGATTTCATCGTCTACAACCGCGGCTTCCACATCGCGCTGGCCGAGGCCTCCGGCAACCACCGCATGGCGACTGCATTGCGCGACCTGATCGAGCAGGCCGACCGCCTCGTCAGGGTCAGCATCCTGAACCTGCGGGACCACGACCCCAAGAAGCTCGTCGGCGAGCATGGCGCGCTGATCGAGGCGATGCAGCGGCGCGACCGGCGCAGCGCCGTGCGTCTCATCAAGGAGCACATCTGCGCGACCGAGCGGCGCGTGCTGCCGGCGCTGAAGCGCAATGCCGTCATCATGGAAGGGAAGGACGCATGAACGTTCCGTCCGGGAAAATCGACGTCGAAATCCACGGCAACTTTGTCGACGGGCGCGAGGTCGAGGCCGGCGACGGCACGCTGCTCGACGTGCGCAATCCCGCGACCGGCGATGTGATCGCGCAGATCCCGAATTCGACGAGTGCGGACATCGACCGCGCGATGAAGAGCGCCCGCACGGCATTCGAAGGCAGGGAATGGGGCGGCATGGATGTCCGCTCGCGCGCGCGGCTGGTCAACCGGCTGGCGGACGCCTTCGAGGCCAATCTCGACCAGCTCTACCGGTTGGAGACGCAAAACAACGGCCGCCCGGTCAACGAGACCCGCGCGCAGCTCTCGCGGCTGCCGGATTTCTTCCGCTATTTCGCCGGCCTCGCGCTGGCGCGCCGCGACGCCGTGATCCCGGTCGAAGGCCCCTATCTGAACTACACCCTGCGCACGCCGATCGGCGTCGTCGCCAACTGCACGCCGTTCAACCATCCGCTGATGATCCTGTGCAAGTCGCTCGCCGCGGTGCTCGCGAGCGGTTGCGTCACGGTCGTGAAACCGTCGGAATACACGCCGCTGACGACGTTGAAGCTCGCCAGCATCTTCACCGAGGCAGGCCTGCCGGCGGGCGTATTCAACATCGTCAACGGGCTCGGCCACAGCGCTGGCAGGATGCTCGCGGAGCATCGTGACATCAACAAGCTGGTCTTGACCGGCGGCACCGAGGCCGGCCGCATCGCCGGCTCCGCGGCGGCGAAAGTGTTCGCGCACCAGACGCTCGAGCTCGGCGGCAAGACGCCGGTGATGGTGTTCGACGATTTCGATGTCGACCGCGCCGTCAGCTATGCCGCCTTCGGCGCCTTCATCGGCGCAGGCCAGACCTGCGTC
>NZ_JAFAVV010000772.1 GCF_019242285.1 Bradyrhizobium sp. | reverse complement strand
GGTGAACTACCGCATCACCGGCATTACGGCGGCGAACCACGCCGCCTATTGCCGCGACGCGCTGGCCATGCTGCTCAGAGAGGTGCCAGATATTACTGCTCTCACCTTCCGCTTACATGGCTAGAGCGGCGTCCGTGAAGGGGATCTCGACTTCTGGCGGACCGTGTTCGCGGCCATTCCGACCGCCAAGCGACCGATCGCCTTGGACCTGCATCCGAAGGGCATCGACGAGCGCTCGATCGCACTGGCGCGGGAAACGGGGATGCCGATCAGTATCTCGCCCAAATACATGGGCGAGCACATGGGACTGCCCTACCACCAGGCGGCGATCCGGCAGAAGGACATGCCTCCCGCCGGCGGGGCGGTCCGCGGAGCCCAGTTCGCGCTGAGCGAGGGCACGCGGTCCTACACGCGCTACAGCTACGGCGACTTTATGCAGGAGGGCCGCGACTACGACGTGGTCTTTCGCCTCTGGCCCGGCACACAGCGGCTGCTGCTATGGGGCGATCCGCAATTTGCCGCCGGATTCGCTCGCCACGCCGGATTCTGCGGCGCGGGCGGATTGGAGATTTGCGAGCCACTCTCGTTCCGAGGTCGCAAGGGCACCGGACGCCCCGGTAATCGCACCGCCTATGCCGATGCAAGGCTGGCACCCCGTTACGACTGGCAGAAGGCCGAGTACACGTACCGGCTGTTCGGCCGGCTCCTGTATCGGCCTGACACGCCAGCTTCCGCGTGGCAGCGGTCGACATGCGCCGAGTTCGGCGCCGCGGCACAGCCGATCGAACGAGCGCTCGCGAGCGCCAGCCGCATCCTGCCGCTGATGACGATGGCTCACGCCATGGCGGCGGCGAACAACTCTTACTGGCCCGAAATCTACACCAATATGCCGATCGTGCTGGTCGACGCGGGGCAGCCTTTCTCGGACACCGTCGCGCCGCAACGCTTCGGCACCGTCGAGCCGTTCGATCCGCAGATCTTCCTGAGCATCGAGACCTATGTCCGTTCGCTGCTGACCGGGCAACCGGACCATCGTGTGGCACCTACGGAGGTGGCGGCTTGGCTCGACGGCTTCGCCGCGGATGCAGAGCAGGCGTTGGCGGATGCCGTTGCCCGGCGTCCAACGGGCGCGGCTTACCAGCGTGCGGCCGCAGATGTGACGATCCAGGCGGCGCTCGGCCGCTTCTTCGCACATAAACTGCGCGCCGGCGTATTGTGGGAGATCCACGCCATATCGGATGACGCCGCTGCCGCAGCGGCGGCGCTGAGCAGCTACCAACAGGCCCGCGCCGCCTGGGTCGCGGCGGTGCAGGCCGGGCAGGTGTACGTTGCAGACATTACCTTTGGCTCGGAGCCCTGGCTCCGCGGCCATTGGAGCGACCGGTTGTCGGCCATCGATGCCGACATCGCGCAAATGGCCCGGCTTGCCGCCGATACGAATGGCGGAGGCATGGGGGTTGCGGGCGGCGCCGCCTCTGCCGTGGCGCAGGCGCTCCGTCCGCCTCCGGAGCGAAGCATCGAGGCTGCGCACACACCGCCTGGCGCGTTCCGCCGCGGGCAGAGCGTGGCGCTGAACCTCGATGCCCGCGACGCGCAGGCGGTTCGGCTGCACGTCCGTCATGTTAACCAGTCAGAGGCATGGCAGGATATCGCGATGGACGGGAAGGAAGGGCAATTTACCGCGATGATCCCGGCCGCCTATACCGATTCGCCTTTCCCATTACAGTATTTCTTTGCTGTCATGCAGGACGGCAGGGCCGACATGGTGCCGGGTCTCGGTGCTGATCTCTGCAACCAGCCCTATTATGTATTGCGCCAGATTTGAGCGCGGTTTCGACCCCTACATCCATGCGCCGCGCTCCGCTGACGTTGTCCCCCATCCGTGTCGGAGCTTCGGTCGTTGTGTTGGGCATTCAGATTGGTTTCTGGCTGGGGCGGCTCTCCGCCCACAAGCACTACCGTCTCGTGAACCAGAGCAAAATTTGCTGGCTAGAGGCTCATCGTCTCGTCAGGCCGGAAGTGGAACAGGGCTGTCGCCACACTCGATATCGGGACGCGCATTGTCGCGATGCGCGGGCGGCTATTCGGTCGACTATCCGTAGAAGCTGATCGGCGAAGCAAATAAGGTCAACGACCTCCTCGCTCGCGATCGATGATAAATGGCGCGCCGCGGCCGATGAAGATGGGCACTACTCTTTCGTCGTGGCGCTATAACAACGCCTGCCACGCACTCCACTGGCAAATCTGAGACGTTCTGCGACCGTGCACGAAGCATTGTGAGCTTGCCGATATTGCAGGCAGCCCAGTCACCTTTAAGTAGCGGCCATGTCGATCAACGCCAGGATCGACGTCATGTGCCACAAGCCGACCATCGACTCGCAAGGGTCGCCGCGCCGCGCAATCTCAATCGCGTAGCGCGAGCTCGCATGCACCCTCAGAAATGGCTTCGGCGTAGCGAGCAAGACTCGCCACATCGATTGCGTCCGGCCAACGGTCCGCCGGGTTGTGGAAGACCTCGGTGCCGCACACTACTGCTGCATAGCGCGCGCCGCCGCGATGGAGCGTACCGGCCTCGCCGCGCGGCACCAATCCGGCCTCCGCCTCGTGGTCGACGGCAAGGCCGTTCTTCTCCAGCGCCGCCACGATCCACCGCTCCATGAAGGCGTCCGAGACCTGGACCAGATTTGGTTGCCTCGGTGCGCCGATATTTGCCCCGAGATGAATCCACGCACGCGCGCGCTTGACGAGATCTGAACGAGGCATCAGGTACGCGTCGATTCCAAGGAAGCCGATTTCGTGTCCGCTGAATGCCGCAAAGAGGCAATTGCGCGCCGGCTTGGCAGCCGCCAGCGCACGTATCGTCTCCAGCCAGCATGCGAGTCCGCCGCCGCGCTCGCTAGCGCATTGCCACCAGCCGCTCCGCGGTGTGGTAACGACGAGCGGTGCGAGGGCAGAGTCGCTCCCCGCCACCTCCGTCGTGACGTTGAAGGCTTGCGCGGCAAACTTCTGTACGTTCACCACCAGGCCGACCTCGGCTCGTCGCTGTGCCTGGGCCATCAGCCATTCGGCCTCCGCGCTCGAAACCTGCAGTGCGGGCGGACCGAACGGAGTCCGAAACGACGGGGCGTTGAGGAGGAAGAGCCCAGGCCTGCTTCCCCGGGTGAGGATGACGATGCCCTTGTGCCCGCCGCGCCGCACCTCTGCGAGCGCGCCGGCGAGTTCCCGGCGCGGCTCGACGAGCGCAAACGGCTCTGTCTCGACAAGGGCAATATCGGCATCGCTGCCGAGCG
>NZ_JAFAVV010000645.1 GCF_019242285.1 Bradyrhizobium sp. | reverse complement strand
GGATCGTGGTGGAGACCGGCGGCGGCCGCGCCATCCCGTGCGAGGTCATCGGTTTCACCGGCAACAATGCCGTCGTGATGCCGTTCGCGGGACTCGAAGGCGTGCGTCGCGGCTGCCGTGCCGTCATCGCCAATGCCGCAAGCCAGGTGCGCCCGTCTCAGGCCTGGCTCGGGCGGGTGCTGAACGGGATGGGTGAACCGATCGACGGGAAGGGTCCGCTGCCGCAAGGTGCGTCGCCGATGCCCTTCCGCAACAATCCGCCGCCCGCGCACGCACGAAAGCGGGTCGGCAAGCCGCTTGACCTCGGTGTCCGTGCGCTTAATACCTTTCTGACCTGCTGCCGCGGCCAGCGGCTCGGCATCTTCGCCGGTTCCGGTGTCGGTAAGTCAGTATTGCTGTCCATGCTGGCGCGCAACGTCGATGCCGATGTTTCGGTCATCGGGCTGGTCGGCGAACGCGGCCGCGAGGTGCAGGAGTTCCTGCAGG
Source organism: Bradyrhizobium sp. (assembly GCF_019242285.1). Lineage (GTDB taxonomy): Bacteria > Pseudomonadota > Alphaproteobacteria > Rhizobiales > Xanthobacteraceae > Bradyrhizobium. Next base: position 4,581 of record NZ_JAFAVV010000645.1, on the reverse strand, counting down.
ACGACCTCGGCGACGAGGGCCTTGCACGCTCGGTGGTGGTGGTCGCCACATCCGACGAACCGGCGCTGATGCGGCGGCAGGCGGCCTATCTGACGCTCGCGATCGCGGAACATTTCCGCGACGGGGAGAAGGACGTGCTGTGCCTGATGGATTCGGTGACGCGCTTTGCCATGGCGCAGCGCGAGATCGGCCTCTCGGCCGGCGAGCCGCCGACCGCCAAGGGCTACACGCCGACCGTCTTCACCGAACTGCCGAAGCTCCTGGAGCGGGCCGGTCCCGGCACCGGGGCCGGCACCATCACCGCGATCTTCACCGTGCTGGTCGATGGCGACGACCATAATGAGCCCATCGCGGACGCCGTCCGCGGTATCCTGGACGGTCACATCGTGATGGAGCGCGCGATTGCCGAGCGTGGCCGCTATCCCGCCATAAACGTGCTCAAATCGGTATCCCGCACCATGCCGAAATCGGCGGACCCGGCCTATTTGCCGATCATCCAGCGGGGCCGCCGGGTCATGGCGACCTATGCCGACATGGAAGAGCTGATCCGCCTCGGCGCCTACCGGGCCGGCTCCAGTCCGGACGTCGATGAAGCGATCCGGCTGCATGAGCCGCTGGAGGCGTTCCTGCGCCAGGGCAAGGACGAGGTGTCCCATTTGGCGGACGGCTATCGGCAGCTGGAACAAATCCTCGGCCGTTTGGAAACGGAACGCTAACTTTGTCGGGCCATGATCGCTCCCAGCACTAGAACGCCGGCCCAGTCCTCGAGGTCAGCCGGCTCGTCCCGCGTTCACTGGGACTTCTGGGGAGTATGAGTCGATGAAGTCACGCGATACGCTGATCCGCCTGAAGAAATTTCAGGTCGACGAGAAGCGGCGAAGGGTCACCCAGATCGAGGGCATGATCGCTGATTTCCAGCGGATGTCGGTCGATCTGGAGCGTGAAATCCTGAGCGAGCAGGAGCGCGCCGGGATCCACGATCCCAGCCATTTCGCCTATCCCACCTATGCCAAGGCGGCGATCCAGCGCCGGGAGAATCTGACGCGCTCCGCCGACGAGCTGCGCATCCAGCTCGAGGACGCGAAGAGCCTGCTGGCCGAGGCCTTCGAGGAATTGAAGAAGGTCGAGCTCCTCGACGAGCGCGACCAGGCGCGCGAGCGCGCCGAGGAAAGCGCACGCGAGCAGGCCGACCTCGACAGCATCGGATTGATGCGCGCGCGGCTCGGCGTCATCGCCTGATCCTTCCCATCGTCATCTCAGCACCGTGAGACCCGGGCCGGAAGGCCCGGGTTTTTTGTTTGGCGTTGATGCGGAAAAAGTCTATTCCGCATCGTTTCCATCGGCTAACCGGGTGCGGCGGATCGGTGTGAGGCGGAGGGGCATCGCGATTTTGGGGGAAGCTGAATGCTGACGCCAGCGGAACTGGTCGGGCTGGTTGCCGCGGTCGCAAAGGGAGATCAGGACGCCTTCGAGCGCCTTTACGGTGCGACGCGCGCGAAACTCTACGGCGTCGTGCTCCGTATCTTGCGCCGACAGGATCTCGCCGAGGAGGTCATCCAGGAGACGTACGTCAAGATCTGGCAAAGCGCCGGGCAATTCAATCCGGATTTGTCGTCGCCGATCACGTGGATGGCCTCGATCGCGCGCAACCGGGCGATCGACCTCGTGCGCAAGAAGGGCGAGATTTCGATCGAGGAGGAGCCCGATGCGATGGAGGTCGCCGGCGACAACCCGGATCCGCTGGCGCGTCGGGAGATGTCGGAGGAGCTGAAGCGCCTGCTCGAATGCGTCGGCCGTCTGGAGCCCGATCGCCAGAAACTGGTGCTGTTGGCCTACTACAACGGATGGAGCAGGGAGCAATTGGCGGAGAAGTTCGAAGCGCCGGTCAACACCGTGAAGACGTGGCTCCGTCGCAGCATGATGGACATTCGCGAGTGCCTTGGTCTTTAGAGGTTGGGCGTCGGGATAATGGACTACAGTGAAGACCATATCGCGCTTGCGGCGGAATACGCGCTCGGCACGCTGGACATCGTCGAGCGCGCCGAGGTCGAGGTCGGGATGGCCGCCGACCCGGGCTACGCGGCGATGGTGCGGGCCTGGGAGTTCAGGCTCGGCGTCCTCAACCAGATGGTCGGCGCGGTCGAGCCGCGGCCGGAACTCTGGGACAAGATCAGGGCGGCGATCGACCCTCAGGCGATCGAGCCCGAGGAGATCGGGCCCGAGGAAATCGAGCCGCAGGCGGACATCGAGCAGGAGGACATCGATCCGTCCAGGGTGCCAACACCGCCGCCGCTGCCGCTGGAAATCCCGCCGCCTCTTCCTCCGGATATGACCTTCGAAGACGAAGTGGCGGCGGAGCCCCCAGAGCTTGCCGAGCCTCCAGAGCTTGCGGGGCCGCCGGCGTTCGAATCGACCATCCTCTCCTCGGAGCCGGAGGCAGAGCCGCTGCGGTCGTCGGAGCCGGAAGCCGAAGCACCGGAGGGATTCGCGCCGGAGGCGCTGCCGGACGACGAGCCGGAGGCGCCGGAGGAGGTTGTGTCCTACGGGCCGCCGCCTGAACCCGCGACGCCATCGGAGCCGGCGGGGTCTGCTGCGCCAGCTTCCCCAGCCGAGATGCCGCCCTCCGCCGCCGAGATCATGGCGCTGGTACCGATGGTGTCGACCGACAGCAACGTCATTCGCCTGTCGAACGAAGCCAGGCGCTGGCGCGGCCTTGCCAGGGTGACGACGGCGCTCGCCGCGTCGCTCGTGGCCTTGATCGCCCTGCAGATCTTTGCGCCGGACTATCTGCCGGATACGATCCGTCCCAAGCCGCGGACGCGGGTGGTCGAGGTCAGGGGCCCGGAGACGGCGCCGCCGCCAGGGACCTCGGCGCAATATGTCGCCTTGCTGCAGGGGCAGGGCGGTCAGCCCGGCTTCATCCTGACGGTCGACGGCGCCACCAAGAATTTCAGCGTCCGCAAACTCGGCGCGATCACGCCTGAGCCGAGCAAGAGCTACGAGCTCTGGCTGATTTCCGAGAAGCTGCCGCGGCCGCGCTCGCTCGGCCCGATCGGAAGCGGCGACTTCACCGCGCGGCCGATCCTCGCCGCCTACGACACCGACCTCATCAACAACGCGACCTATGCCGTGACGGTCGAGCAGTCCGGCGGCTCGCCGGACGGTGTCCCGCATTCGGCGCCGGTCTATGCCGGCCGCCTGATCGAGACGGTGCAGCCGCCGCACTGAACCCATCCTGCAAAGAGAAAACGCCCGTGGGGAGCGGGCGTTTTCGGTAGTCGACTTGGGGGTTAGGTCGTCTACATATCCGCGTGACAACTCTTGGGGGGCTGGTAAGCAGTCACGCGAATTCCAAAATTCCTGTTCGTCAGCGCACCGTCGAAACGTCCGAGCTCGTGATCGTCACCGGCTTGCCCGCCTTGATGACCCGCGCCGTCTGCGTGTAGTCATCGGACGCGCTGCGGGCCGTGATGCCGAGCCCCGCAATCGCGATGCCGGCCACCAGCGCCACCACCACGACCTTCAGATGCGTCGAGCGATCGGCGCTGTAGATCGAGTGGTTCATGGAAAACCTCCTGCCCCTTCCAGTTCGCGGTCCTGCAGATTCGTCGGCCCCAGCATTGCGCCGGTTCGACATTCTGCACGCCACGAACGTGGAGATTCGAGTCCTCGTTCCCAAGAGGCGATCACATGTCGGTGAAAACACTTGATCGGCTGCGATCATAGACCTGCTTCTCTCCTCAGAAAATGTAAAGATTACAGCGGTTTAACACCCGGATCGCCTTGCCGCGACGCAAACGTCCGGAGGGGCGGCATTCCGCCGGAAATCGTTTGCCTGTGGCGGAAAAGCACAGGCGGAACTTGCCCTTATCCTACACGCTCCCCACCGTCTTCAGCCGCGCACGCGGGTGAATTTCGGCCTGCGACAGCACCGTCGTCTGCGCGCGAAATCGCTCGACCAGCGACCGCACGAACGGCCGGATCGCCGCCGACGTCACCAGCACCGGCGCTTCGCCCTCGCGGGCGGCGCGCTCGAAACTGTCGCGCACCGCGGTCATGAACTCCGAGAGCTTCGACGGCTGCATCGCAAGGCTCCGCTCCTCGCCCTGGCCGACCAGCGATTCGGCGAAGGCCTGCTCCCACTTGGCCGACATCGCGATCAGCGGCAGATAGCCGGCGGGCGAGGAATTCTGCGCACAGATCTGCCGCGCCAGGCGGGCGCGGACATGCTCGACCATGGTCGCAGGATTGCGCGAGAACGCCAGCGCGTCGGCGATGCCTTCGAGAATGGTCGAGAGGTCGCGGATCGAGATGCGCTCGGCGAGCAGCATCTGCAGCACGCGCTGGATGCCTGATATCGTGACCTGGGCCGGCACGATGTCCTTGACCAGCTCGCCTTGCTCCTTCGGCAATTCCTTCAGCAGCTTCTGCACCTCGCCATAGGACAGCAGGTCCGACATGTTGCTCTTCAGGAGCTCGGTGAGATGGGTCGACAGCACGGTCGCGGCATCGACCACGGTGTAGCCCTTCAGCGACGCCTCTTCCTTCAGGCTGGCGTCGACCCAGGTGGCGGGCAGCCCG
>NZ_JAFAVV010000557.1 GCF_019242285.1 Bradyrhizobium sp. | reverse complement strand
CGGCCCGAACTGAGCGACCGACCGAATGGCAGGCGCGCTACAACGACATCCCGCGCGATTTCAGAACGGCGGAAGCGAAATTCAAAAAGCCCTCGCCCACCGATTGTTTACCGATCGAATGGTCAGAGGGCCTTAGCTATGAGCTTGAAGCCGGTGATTTTGTCGAAGGCGTTCTCACCGATGGCTGCCTTGCCGTCGTTTATGGCGATAGCGCCGTCGGCAAAAGCTTCTGGGTGATCAATCTCGGGCTCCATATCGCCGGCGGGCGCCGCTGGTATGACCGGGCCATCGACCAAGGAGTCGTCATCTACGTCGCACTGGAAGGCGGAAAACTCACCAAAAACCGCGTCCGGGCCGCGCGCGAGGCCATCGACCTGCCAGCCGATATTCCTTTCGCGCTCGCCACCTGCTCGCTCGATATGCGCACGTCAAATGCCGACGCCATCAAACTAACAAACACGATCCGTGCAGCGATGCAGAAATACACTCAGCAGAACATTCCCGTGCGAATGGTCGTCATCGACACCATGTCGCGCGCGCTCAATGGCGGCGCGGAAGATGCCGAAGATATGGGGCTGTTGCTCAAGCACGCCGATCTCGTCCGGCACGCGACCGGAACAGCAGTTCTATTCGTCGCCCATTGTGGCAAAGACGCTGCCAAAGGCATCCGCGGCTGGTCCGGTATCCGCGCCGCGGTCGACGTCGAAATCGAAATCGCCAAGAACGACGCCGACCTACCCTACATCGCCACCATCACCAAAGAACGCGATCTCACGAGCGGCGCGCGTTTCGGCTACACGCTTAAGCCCGTCGAACTCGGCCGCAGTAGACGCGACCGCATGGTAACGACCTGCATCGTCGAGCCGGCCGGCGAAGTCAAAAAGCCGACCAGTAAAACCAAGCTGACCGACGCTCATGCCGACTTCCGCGACCACGTCATGGAGATCATCGCCGACCAAGGGCGTGCCATCGTGCCCGAAGCCGGCATGCCAACTGTAACCGGAGTGACAAGGGAATTGCTTAGACAGCAACTCATAAAAAGAGGCTGGTTCCATCAAGGCCAGCTTTCCAAGGATGGAAAGCTCCGGGATGCTAGCTATGGTGTCGAGAACAACGCCCTGAGGGCCTTGAAAAGAAAGCGGATTATCGGCTTCGGTCCAGGGTTCGTATGGCTAATCCCGAAATGACGCGACTTTCCAGGGCTTTCCATATGCTTTCCGGTAGCTTTCCACGACTTTCCGTTTGGGTTTCCGGCGCAACTTTCCGGCTTTCCCTTCCCTATGAAGGGAAAGCGGAAAGCCGGCCGGAAACCGGCCCCACGGCGTATCGACAGTTCCGCAACAGCGATGTGAACGCCGAGACCTGCGCTCGCCGAAGGCAGCGAGACCGATGCAAGCCCCAGGACGAGTGACGATGGGGCGCGCAGAGCAATAAGCGACGCAAGTGCGAAGCACTGCGTCGCGTTGCTCGCGCGGTCTATCGTTCCACCGATTGACTGAGGAGGAGAATATGGCCGCAAAGGTAAACCGATCGCAAATTTCGGAGGTCGCCGAAGCGCTCAGATTGTCGGCGGACGGCGATGGCGAAGCCGCGCAGGAGGCGAGACGGCTTGCGCGGCGGGCCTCGCCCCTCTGCATCGAGTTTCTGTCCTTCGTCGTCACAGACGACGCATTTGCATCCCCAACGCAACGCGTGAGGAGCGCGGGCATGCTGTTGGAATGCGCCGAGCTTCTTAAGGGTGAAACCAAGTCCACAGGCTTGTTCGCAGAGGACGCCGACGGCACCGACCGGCGCGCAAAGAGCTGAGCTTGCCGCATGCGGCGCGCTGAGTGGCGGGAGCAAGTGCGGTTGGCTGTTTTGCTTGATCGATGGATCGACCGCGACACCACATTTGCAACGGCGATCGACAATGTCGCTAGCAGCGCGTTGTCCGGATTTGTGCGTCAGAAGCGCGGCGTCGTGGCTGGCATGGTGGATTATTTGATCTTGCATTGGACGAAGCGGTCAGGGTGCATCGTTGTCGGCATCGAGTTGAAGAGTCCGGCAGGAAGATGCTCTAGAGGGCAGCGCGAGACGCGCGAGAGGTTATTGAGAGCGGGCGTCATTTGGTGGGAAGCGAAGAGCGCAAACGCCGCGCTGGTCGCGATCGTTGAGTCGGGCGTGAAGCTCCGGAAGACGATCGTTAAAGAAAACGGCAAGGTGGAGCGCTGGAAGAAGCCGCGCTTGGCGGACTGGGAAAAACCGCGCCGTGATCCGGCCGAGCGACGCCCGCTGCATCCCGACGTGAGCACACAACGACGGGCCGCACGACAGCGATGGCGCGAGCGTCAGCGCATCCGTGACGCCGCTTAGCATCCCACTCCAGCCTCATGCGGGGAACGCAGAGAGCGGCGCAAGCGTCCGCGGACTAGCCTGGGGCTGTAACTCATAAAATCGCGGACAGTGTCTGCATTGGCTCACTTTGCGGACTCAAGACGGACCTTCTGCGAGGTCCGAGAAGGGTCCATAAGCAGAACTGGGCCCATGCCGTGCAATCATCGCCACGCTGTACGCCACGAGTGACCCACTCTCATCCAAACCTGCTCGGCGGCGCCGCTATCGTCTTGAACGCTCCATCCTTCAATCATGAAGACCAAGGGCCTCGTTGCTGTTTCCACAGGAGGAAATTGCGCTCGAAACGACGCAAGCGCTGGCGCAACACTGATGACTGCGCTCCCCACAATGAACTCTCGGCGGTCAATCATGATGCGGTTTCTCCATTTTCTATTGTCTCCGAACACCTCCTAATGAACCCGGAATCGGCGCTCCACCGCTGCGTAGCTTCCGCTTGGAGTGCAGCTGCGACATCAGCATTACCTGCTCGAACAGCAATCCCATGTGCTTGCTCGAAAGCCCGCAGCGTCGGGCGGTTCGTAAAATTGATGTAAGCGAGGTCGAGCGCCCGAGACGATTTGTTGCCGCTTCCGGCATA
>NZ_JAFAVV010000556.1 GCF_019242285.1 Bradyrhizobium sp. | reverse complement strand
TCGGCTTCGTCGGCGTGGTCGAGCTGGCGTCGTTCCTCACCATCGGTGCGGCGCAGGGCAAGACGCTGGTGCTGTTCGGAGCCCAGGTCGACGAGCACGCGATCGCGCCCTGGCTTGTGGCGGTGCTCCTGCTCGCCGTTGGCGGCTTCTGGTTCAGCGTGGAAGCGCGTGCGTTCCGGAAAGTGTGGGACGGCCTGGTGGCCGAGCTGAAGCCGCAGCGGGGTTTTGCATGACCGACACGGCGCTCTCCCTGCGCAACGTTGGCAAGGCCTTCGGCCAGATGCAGATCATCCGTGGCGTCAATCTCGACATCAAGCGGGGTGAGCGGCACGCCATCATCGGCCCGAACGGCGCCGGCAAGACCACGCTGTTCAACCTGATCAGCGGCCGTTTCCGGCTGTCGTCGGGGGAGATCCTGCTGGGTGGCGAGCGCATCGACGGCATGCCGCCGCACCGGATCAACCGCATGGGGTTGTCGCGCAGCTTCCAGATCACCTCGATCTTCCAGCGCATGTCCGTGTTCGAGAACCTGCGCTGCGCGCTGCTCTGGAGCATGGGCTACCGCTACTCGTTCTGGACGCCGCTGTGGCGGCAGCGCGAATTGAACGCGCGCACCTACGAATTGCTGGATGGCCTCAACCTCGCCTCGCGTCGCGACACGCCGGCGGGCCTGCTCTCCTATGCCGACCAGCGCGCGCTCGAGATCGGCATGACCATCGCTGGCGGCGCCTCCGTGATCCTGCTGGACGAGCCGACCGCCGGCATGAGCAACACCGAGACCGACAATGCGGTGGAATTGATCCGCCGAGTGTCGCAGGGCAAGACGCTTGTGATGGTCGAGCACGACATGAAGGTGGTGTTCGGGCTCGCCGATATCATCACCGTCCTGGTCTATGGCCAAGTCATCGCCTCGGGTCCGCCGGAGCAGGTGCGCGCCAACCGGGCGGTGCAGGAAGCCTATCTGGGTAGCCTCGCGGCATGATCCTCGAAGTCAAGAACCTCCACGCCTATTACGGCCAGAGCCACATCCTGCATGGCGTCGACCTCGACGTCGGCGACGGCGAGATCGTGAGCCTGCTCGGCCGCAACGGCGTCGGCCGCTCCACCGCCTGCAAGGCGATCATGGGGCTGGTGCCGTCGCAAGGCACGATCCGTTTTCGCGGCAAGGACATTTCGGGACTGCGGCCCGACCAGATCGCGCATGGCGGCATCGGCTATGTGCCGGAGGACCGCCAGATCTTCCCGACGCTGACCGTGCGGCAGAACCTCGAGCTCGGCCTCAAGCGCGCGGGAAAATTCGGCCGCTGGAAATTCGCCGACGTGTTTTCCCTGTTTCCGAACCTGAAGGAGCGGCAGGACGTCGCCGCCGGCGTGCTCTCCGGCGGCGAGCAGCAGATGCTGACCATGTGCCGCACCCTGATGGGCGATCCCGAACTGATCCTGATCGACGAGCCGACCGAAGGTCTCGCGCCGAAACTCGTCGAGCAGGTCGGCGAACTGCTCGCCGAAATCTCCCGCCGGGGCGTCGCCATCCTCCTGGTCGAGCAGAAGCTCGCGATCGCGCTGAAAATCTCCAGCCGCGTCTACGTCATGGGCCACGGCCGCATCGTCTTCCAGGGCGGCCCGGCCGATTTCGGCGCCAATTCCGCCGTGCGCAAGGAATGGCTGGAGGTGTGATTTTGGGAGGAACCGCCAAAGTGCTAGACTTTCCTGAATTGAAATAGAAAAGCCTGCCGAATGTTGCGAGGGAGCACGTCATGAGCGTCCGCAAGACGGTCACCTTTGTCGAGGAGGTCAATAGCGAGTACGGCGTCGACGTCAGTCCTCCGCTGCGACGCGTCGCGGTCGCTGCGGTCTTCGAGAATCCGCTAGCCGGCAAGGCGCCCCACGCGGACCTCAAGCCTCTCATCGACTACTCGGTCGAACTCGGAGCGTCTCTCACCAAAGTGGCGCTGGCGACGCTTGGTGCGAGCCCTGCGCAGCTGCGAGCCTACACGAAGGCGGCGCTCGTCGGCATCGGCGGCGATCTGGAGCATGGCGCTGCGATGATCCATCCGAGACTCGGCATGGCGATGCGTGGCGCAATCAAACGCGGTCGCGTCATCATTCCAGGGCACGCCAAGGTGGGGCCGCCCGGCACGACTGTCGATTTGATCTATGGTCCGCTCGACGAAGGTTGGGATCTCGATGCGTTCGATTCGACCCCGGTGCTCATCCATGACGCGCCGCGACCGCATGAGATTGTGCTTTGGCTCGGCTACGCCACAG
>NZ_JAFAVV010000718.1 GCF_019242285.1 Bradyrhizobium sp. | reverse complement strand
TGGCCGACATCAAGAAGTTCGGCTCGGGCGGCAAGAAGACCGCCGTGGTCTCGACCATCAACGGCGACGCCAACGTGCCGTTCTACAAGGAGCTCGGCAACCAGGGCATCAAGGCGACCGAAATTCCGGTGGTCGCGTTCTCGGTGGGCGAGGAAGAGCTCGCCGGCCTCGACACCAAGCCGCTGGTAGGCCATCTCGCGGCCTGGAACTACTTCGAGTCGATCAAGACGCCGGAGAACACCGCCTTCATCAAGACCTGGCACGAATACACCAAGAACCCGAAGCGCACCACCAACGACCCGATGGAGGCGCACTATATCGGCTTCAACATGTGGGTGAAGGCGGTCGAGAAGGCGAAGTCGTTCGACCCCGACAAGGTGATCGACGCGCTGCCGGGCATCAAGCAGGCCAACCTGACCGGCGGCACCTCGGAGATGCTGCCCAACCACCACATCACCAAGCCGGTCTTCATCGGCGAGATCCAGGCCGACGGCCAGTTCAACGTGGTGTCGGGCGATCCGAAGAAGGCCAAGCTGGTGCCGGGCGATGCCTGGTCGGACTATCTCGAAGGATCGAAGGACCTCGAGGCCGACTGGGTGACGCTGAAGTGCGGCAACTACAACAAGGTCAGCAAGAAGTGCCTCGGCTCGGGCTCCTGATCCGCGCCTGAAAACTGCACCAACGGGGAAGGCGGCGCATTACCGCCTTCCTCACTCTCCGCCGGGAGTGGTCCATTGCCTGTCGAAATCCTGAACCGGTTGCGCACGGTTGCGCTCGCGGTTGTCCTGATCCTGCTCGCGCTGCCGGCCTTCGCCGGGCCGTTCGAGGATTCGGTCGCCAAATTCGCCAATGACGATTTCTCCGACACCGCGGATGCGGTGGCCGAGATCGCCGCGTCGGGCAATCCCCTGGCCTATCCGATCATCAGCGCGCTGCAGGACGAGCGGCTGATGGCCGATTCCGACAGCAAGAAGGTCTACATCAAGCAGCCCGACGGCAAGATCATCGATGCCGCGACCGGCGCGCCGGTGGATGCGCTGCCACCTGGCGCGGACGCCGTGCGGCTGAACAACAAGCTGCGCCGCAACGTCGAGGCCGCGCTTGGCGGCTTGACCCTGCTGGCCCCCGATCCCGCGGCGCGCGTGGCCGCGGCACAGTCGGTGTTCAAGTCGCATGACGAGGCGCTGCTGCCGGTGGTCGAAGGCGCGCTCGCCAAGGAGACCAACAAGGCGGCGAAGGCGGCGCTGTCCGAAGCCCGCGCGGCGATCCTGCTGTCGAAGTCGGATGCGACCGAGGCCGAGAAGCTGGAGGCGATTGCAGCCGTGCGGTCGCGCGGCGATCAGGATGCGCTGGCGATGCTGAGCGACATCGGCAGCGATCAGCCACCGGCGGTGGCCAAGGCCGCGGCGAGCGCGATTGCCTCGATCCAGGATACGCTCGCGGTCTGGTCGACGGTGCAGAACGCCTGGTACGGCCTGTCGCTCGGCTCGGTGCTCTTGCTCGCCGCGATCGGGCTTGCCATCACCTTCGGCGTCATGGGCGTCATCAACATGGCCCATGGCGAGATGGTGATGCTCGGCGCCTACACCACCTTCGTGGTGCAGGAGACGATCCGCACCCACTATCCCGCGCTGTTCGACTATTCGCTGTTCATCGCGGTGCCGCTCGCCTTTCTCGTCGCGGGCGCGATCGGGGTCGTGATCGAGCGCTCGATCATCCGCTTCCTCTACGGCCGCCCGCTGGAGACCCTGCTCGCGACCTGGGGCCTGTCGCTGGTGCTGCAACAGGCGGTGCGCACCATGTTCGGCCCGACCAACCGCGAGGTCGGCAACCCCTCCTGGATGAGCGGCGCGTTCCAGCTCGGGCAGATGACCATCACCTACAACCGGCTGTGGATTCTGGTCTTCACGCTCGCGGTGTTCGCGATCCTGCTCTTGATGCTGCGCTTCACCGCGCTCGGGCTGGAGATGCGGGCGGTGACGCAGAACCGGCGGATGGCGGCCTCGATGGGGATCGCGACCTCCCGCGTCGACGCGCTGACCTTCGGCCTCGGCTCGGGCATCGCGGGCATCGCCGGCGTGGCGCTGTCGCAGATCGACAATGTCAGCCCCAATCTCGGCCAGAGCTACATCATCGATTCCTTCATGGTGGTGGTGTTCGGCGGCGTCGGCAATCTGTGGGGCACGCTGGTCGGCGCCTTCTCGCTCGGCATCGCCAACAAGTTCCTGGAGCCGGTGGCAGGTGCCGTGCTCGGCAAGATCGCGATCCTGGTGCTGATCATCCTGTTCATCCAGAAGCGCCCCCGCGGCCTGTTCGCGCTGAAGGGGCGGGCGGTGGAAGCATGATGCCGCATCTCATCACGCGCTCGCTGGACCGCGCCGCGACGACCTTCATCCTGATCGTCGCCGCCTGCGGCATCCTGATTCCGCTGTCCAACCTGCTGCTGCCCGCCGGCTCCTTCCTGCAGGTGCCGACCTACCTGGTAGCGCTGTGGGGCAAATATGTCTGCTACGCGATCCTCGCACTCTCGATCGACCTGATCTGGGGCTATTGCGGCATTCTCTCGCTCGGCCACGGCGCCTTCTTCGCGCTCGGCGGCTACGCCATGGGCATGTACCTGATGCGACAGATCGGCAGCCGCGGCGTCTATGGCAATCCGAACCTGCCTGACTTCATGGTGTTCCTGAACTGGCAGAGGCTGCCCTGGTACTGGTACGGCTTCGACGTCTTCCCCTTCGCAGCCCTGATGGTGGTGCTGGTGCCGGGCCTGCTCGCCTTCGGCTTCGGCTGGTTCGCCTTCCGCTCCCGCGTCACCGGCGTCTATCTCTCGATCATCACCCAGGCGATGACCTATGCGCTGCTGCTCGGCTTCTTCCGCAACGATTTCGGCTTCGGCGGCAACAACGGCCTGACCGATTTCAAGGACATTCTCGGCTTCAACGTGCAGGCCGACGGTACCCGCGCCGCGCTGTTCGCGCTGAGCTGCGCCGCGCTGATCGCGGCATTCCTGATCTGCCGCGCGATCGTCACCTCCAAGCTCGGCAAGGTCCTGATCGCGATCCGCGACGCCGAGTCGCGCACCCGCTTCATCGGCTATCGGGTGGAGAGCTACAAGCTGTTCGTGTTCACGCTGTCGGCCTGCATGGCCGGCGTCGCCGGCGCGCTCTATGTGCCGCAGGTCGGCATCATCAATCCAAGCGAGTTCGGGCCGGGCAATTCGATCGAGGCGGTGATCTGGGTCGCGGTCGGCGGCCGCGGCACGCTGGTCGGCGCCGCACTGGGGGCGATCGTCGTCAACTACGCCAAGACCTTCTTCACCTCGGGTCCGCTCGCGCCCTACTGGC
>NZ_JAFAVV010000380.1 GCF_019242285.1 Bradyrhizobium sp. | reverse complement strand
AACTGCACGGATCGGCCGTTATCGGTCTGCACGGTCATGGATTGCGCGTTGACCTGCTCAATGGTCCCGAGGGTGCCGTTCTTCACGCCAAGGCCGTGCTCATTCTGCAGGAACATGACGCGGTCTCCGTTGGCGAAGTGCCGTACGCCGCGCTCGACTGTCAGGCGGACGTCATCCCCCAGATCGCCGGCCGCCCGCATCCGCTCCCGCGCAGCTTCGTTGAGGGCGCGGACTTCGTCGTTGGTGTGGGTGAGGATGATCCGGCTGCTCTCCGGCGCGGACTGCCGGTCGCGGTCCCAGCGGTCGATCGGATCGCCGCGTGCCTGCTCCCGGGTTTGAGCTTCATGCACCATGCCGTGGGAGCGATAGGCCTGCAGCGCATCGCCAGTTCTGCCGGTTGCCAGATCGCGGGTGGCGTCCCGCTGCCAGTCCTCCCGCTGGCGGCGCACCTCGCCGATTTCCGCCCCGCCATGGCGCTCATGGATCGACCGGAACGCCGCACCGGCCTCGATGGCTTGCAGTTGTTGCGGATCGCCGACCAGCACGACTTTCGCGCCGGCCTCTGCCGCATGGGACAGGACGCGCTCGAGCTGGCGCGTACCGACCATGCCCGCCTCGTCAATCACCAGGACGTGGCGCGAGGTGAGCGCGTCGCGGCCCTGTTGCCAGCCATGCTCCATGCTGGCGATGGCGCGCGACGCGATGCCCGATCCGCTTTCGAGGTTTTCCGCCGCGATGCCGGACAGCGCAACGCCCCGGACCTCGTAGCCGGCCGCTTCCCAGGCCTCGCGCGCCACGCCAAGCATCGCACTCTTGCCCGTTCCGGCGTGGCCGACCACGATCGAAAGATCGCGCCCATCCGTGATATGCGCCATTGCGCCAGCCTGCTCGCGTGACAGGACAAGGTCGCGCGCCTCCGCACGCGCCAAGGCGGCTTCACGATTCCTGTCTTGCACTCCATGGCGTTCCCGTTCCGCCATCAGTTCGTCAGCACGGTGCAGGCGCTGTTCAGAATCGATCATATCGCGGGTGGTGAAGCGATCCTCGCCGCGAGCGTCCTTGCCGAGTTCGACCAGATCAGGCGCGCTGCGTATCGCGCCCATGACCTGATTGAACTGGTCGAGACCGTCGCTGTGCCGGTGCGCAAACTTCGCGATGTCGCGGCGCGTAAAAGTCGATTGCTGATGCGTGATCGCCTCCAATGCAAGCGAGGGATTGGCGATGATCTGCTCGCCATTGCCGCGCGCGATCTCGCGATGCATCTCGGCGCGGTCGGCCTTGGTTCCTTGGCCCTCGATGCCCCGACCCTCGATGCGTTTGGCGGGCGCACCGATCTGGCTTTGCGGTTCAAGCGCGATGCCCTGTGCTTCGAGGCTGCGATGGTCGATCTGCGCGTCGATGTCGAGTTCGGCAAGGCGCTCGTTGGCAAGCTCGGCCCAGCGTTTACGCCAGCGCTCCACCATCTCGGTGCGGTTCCAGTCCCGTACCTTCTGGCCAAAACCGTTCCCGTCCACCGCCCTCATGGTCAGCATGACGTGGGCATGGGGTTTGGGCGTGCCGTCCTCGGCCATGTCCCAATGCACATTGAGATCGGCGACCATGCCCCGATCAACAAACTCGCCCCGAACGAAGTCGCGGGCGAGTTCGATGGCCTGTGCCTGTGTCATCTCGCGGGGAAGGGCGAACTCGACCTCACGAGCAAGCTGAGCATCCTTGCGGACCTCGAACGCCTCAACATCGTTCCAGAGCCGTTCGCGGTCGCTCCACGCTTCCGGCGCATTCTCCGGCAGCATGACCTCGGAATGCACCACGCCGCGCTTGGCGGAAAAGTCTTGGCTACGGCCAAGGCGCTCGTCGCGCAGCCATGAGGCCGAGCGGTAGGCCGCCGACGCCACCGCGCTTGACCCAGACTTCCGGCCAATGACCTTGATGTGAAGATGATAGATCGCCATCGCGATCAGATCATCTACACGGCAGAGCGCACGTCGGAACGACGTATAAGCGCGCCCTCCCTCAAAAAAGTCTCGGGAGGGACTACCGCGTCCCAGGCTGTCCTGACGAGCTTACGGCATTGTGTCGGGCTCTCGACTATCATTTCTTCATCAACAACGATGGGGGCGCCGATGCGCAAGCCACGGGACTTTGATGCCGAACTGAAGGCGCTTGGGGACAAGGCGCGTGACCTCAAGAGCCGCAAGGTGCAGCGGCTTGGCGAATTGGTTATCGCCACCGGGGCAGACAGCCTCAGCGCTGACGAACTGGCGGGCGCGCTGATCGTGCTAGCCGAGACGAAGGACACCAGAAAGATGGAGGCATGGGCCAGGCGCGGGGCCGTGTTCTTTCAAAGCCGGTCGCGGCGATCTGCACCGGCAACTGACCGCGACGCTAGGGGCGCTCCGGCGCAACCGAGCGGCGCACAACCGCCATCAGACGGCACAGGCGCGACATGATATGCGCACGTGGCAGGTTGAGCGCCGCAAGCGCGCGCGGCATCTGATCGAACTGGGTGGCCTTGTCGTCAAAGCCGGTATCGTGGACCTGACCGGTGATGACCGCGCCACGATCTTTGGCGCGCTGCTGTGGAGCGCCGACAAGCTCAAGAGCGATCAAGGCGAACGCGCACGAGCGCTGTGGGCCGCAAAAGGCAAGCAAGCGTTCGAGGCGGATCCGGCAACACGCAAGCGGATAACGCCAACCTTTCCAACTGCTCGTGGTTGATGCACGACGCACGGGGACTTACGACGTCCTTGGACGCCGATCGGGGTCAAATGGCGATGCCAATATGCCAAGGACGGTCGGGATTACCGCAAATCCTGATCTCACCGGAGAGCTTGTCCTTGAGGCTCTTGATCTCCTGTCGCATCGCGCGGCTGTCGCCGACGATGCGGGGCGCGCCCAGTCGAGCACACGCTCGCCCTCGGGGGTAAAGCCTTGGAAGCGCGAGCCGCGCTGAACCAGCATGACGCCGAGGATTTCCTCGAGTTGCTTGATGCTGGTCGACATCGTCGGCTGGGTAACGCCGCAGGCCTCTCCGGTGCGTCCGAAATTCCGCTCCTTGGCGAGCGTCAGCAGAAGTTCGAGCTTGTCGATCATTAGTCTTTCTTGGCACGGCCCTGCCGCAACCAATACGTCCACAATTATCTTCCTTTGCACCGCGATCGATTCCGCACCCAATTATTCGATTTGGGGGCCAAGGACGGATGTGTTGACCCGGCGGTACGCGTGGCTCACGTCCGTCGCATCGCCGGCACGCTGGCTCCACGGGACGCGCAATTAGCAGCAGAGGCAAATGCTGCGGAACGCCAAGATCAAGCTCGAGAGGCTTCGTCCGGTGGCTTCCGATCCGCACATTCGACACTTGCGCAATCGGTAGGGAAGCCATCACCAACTCAACCAGATGAGATTCACTCGCACACCTTCATGAAGATTTCTGCCCTCTACAAGCGCCAATTGGTGATCTACGTGCTGACTTTACTAAGGAGATCGGAATTCGAGTCGCTGGTCCGCTACACCGCGGAGCCCACCATTGCAGAAGCCTTGGACTATGGCGCCAAAGCCTAGCCGGTGAACATCCAGAGTTGTTCGCTCGCCATGTAACCCGCGAGCAGCAGGACGCCGAAAGCGATGATCAGCGCTGCAGCGCCGACCTCGATCGCGCGCATCGCGAGCGCGCCGGCTCCGGCCCGCGACCTGGCGATGCGGCTTGCGAGCCCGCGCGCGCTGACGGCGATCGTTGCGATCGCCGCAACCGTTACGGCCGTGCCGAGACCCATGATCAGGGTCGCGCCGACACCGGTCCAGAACAGGTCCTGGGCCAGCGCAAAGATCAGGACAATGATCGCGCCGGAACAGGGGCGGAGTCCGACCGCGATCACGGCGGACAGGCCTCTGCGCCAGCCGCCCGCGCCGGCAAGCTCGGTGGGCTCCGGTCCATGGGCGTGTCCCCAAGCCGAGGCGTGAAGGTCATCGTGGCAATGAAAGCCGTGCACGGTACAGCCGTCGACCATGCATTGCCGGCCGCGTATGGCGATCGTGCCAAGCCGCGCCGGAGACAACCGACTGGCGGCACCATTTGCAATCGGAGCTGATGCGAAAACCAGATTAGGCGCCTCCGTCCACCTCAGTTCGCGGGAGGCGATAAGAAGACCACGGCCTTTGACATAGAGAAGCCGCAGGCCGATCAGGATCATGAGACCATAGCTGACGATTTCGGCCAGATGAACGGTCAGTCCGATCGCTTTGGCGGTTGCGCCAAGCAGAACTGCGGCGACCGCCACGACGACAATGGCGATAACGGATTGGACGCCTGCGGACACGAATGACAGCACCACGCCGCGGCGCCAGGTCTCCTCATTGGCGACGAGGTAAGAGGAGATCACGGCCTTGCTATGCCCCGGACCCACGGCATGAAGAATGCCATAGAGAAACGAAATGCCGAACAGACCCAGCATCGCGGAGCCATCGTCTTTGGCGGCCCGTATGAAGGTAGACAGCGAACGATAGAAGGCGGCCTGCTCTGCAAAAATCCAGCCCATGACTCCTGATGCTGACATCCCGGCTGCTGGATGCGGTGCGCCAAACGGTGCGCTCAACGCCGACACGATATCGGTCGCACAGGCGATCAGAATCGCTGCAAGGAGAATCAAAGTGACTTTGCGCGACCTTGTCATGGGCACTTCACCAGGATCTTGTTGGCGAAGATTTCTCCATAGGTGCTGGAGGGATCGAGCGGCACGGCGTCGAGCTGGCTGAGCCGCGCCTGCTCTGCCGCCGTCGGCTGGTGCGGCAGATCGTAAGTCAAAAGGCAATGCGGCGCGCCGCTCAAGGAGACCGGCTTGTCCTTGGCGAATTCGAAATCCACGAAGATCGAGGGGTCGTAGATTTCGATCTGCACGGCCTTTGCGGATGCAGGTGCTTTCAAGGGCAGCGTGAAATGCAGGGTGAGGGCGGCGTTCTTGTACTCGAGCCAGTAGTCGACGGAGCCCGCGAACTTCAGCTTCTTGCCGTCAGCGCGGGCGTAGGTGAAGTAGTCGTACTCCTTCAGGGAATCGACATTGGTCTGGGCGAGCGAAGCCAATTCCTCGCGCGTGTACTGGCCCTTCTTGGCGTGGGAGATGCCTTGAAGGGCATAGGCTGAAAACATCTCGTCGAAGGTCCAGGCGTGGCGGACGTCCGTCATGCTGCCATCAGCGGCGTAGAGCACTTCGCTATGGAACGTGACCCAGACATGGGGATGCGCCTCGGCACGGTTGACGAACAGCAAGAGGAGAAGGATCGCGCAGGAGCAAGATGTACGATTGATCATGGTCAATCCGCCGAGTCGAGAAATTGAGGGCACCCCGCAAGAAGCGGGGCGCTGTGCGCACACCTGAGACTTTGGAGTTGATAAGAGCAATTCACGGCTTGCAAACCGGAGGCGACCGTGCGGGCAATTCGGGATCCCTGTGGTATCGAGCAAGGATCGGTTCGAGAATTTCTTTCGGCCAGAATTTAGGAGCGCCGATTTGCTTCAAGCAGAAGGCATTCCAATATAGCCCGGTACGCGACGGCGACTGATGATTTGCAGCCGCTTGTGCGACGGCTTCGATGTCGCGGGATTCAGGATAAATGTAAAGCGTCGTCGGATTGTCCTTCAACAGAGGGATGATTTGCCGGGCGTCAGAGGGCGACCAACTGGTGCAACCGTCGCTGCGGCCGTTCGAGTATTCCTCCAGATTGCCAAACGGAACGTAACCGTTCCCGTTCGCGTACGGGCTGCGCGGATCCTTTCGAAGACATATTTTCTTCAGCACGAGGGCCGGATGTCCGCCGATGGCGCGCTCTCTGGCATTGGCGGTCTCGCCTTCGCCGTCAAACTGAACGAACGAGCGGATCAGAGCCGCATCCTGGTTCAGCGGAGTGCGATAATAGCCCTTGAAAGATGTCTTGGTCTCACCTGTCACATAGGCGCCGCCGGTCGTCAGGTATGAGTCCATCGCATTGCCAAAGTTCTTCGCGCACTCTTTTCCGTTGAGGAAATCGACGACACCCCTCAAATCGCGGCCGCTGCCGTGTCTCGCCGAAATCGCACGAAAAGACCGGTCCGCTTCGCAGATGACGTAAAAGCGGGCTCCCGATCTGCCATCGCCCAAATCGTGAGGGCGCGTCGCGTCCATGCCAAAGTAGCAGGGATTGTTGACGACGCCTTCCTTCACCTTTCGCAGATATAGCTCGCGCGCCCTTTGCAGAACTACTTGCGCGATTTGGCCCTCACCTTCGCCAATATGGTCCCGCAGCCAGGCCGTAACATCCGATGACGGCTCCGCTGCGAAGGATCCAGCCGCCAGCCACGCAGCGATTGCGAAGCCTAGACTAACGCTCTTGAGAAAGCACAATCCTGTCCGCAACGGATCGCCTCTACACCGCAGTCGTCATGCTAGGCTGTCGAGGAGCTAAGAGCAGCCCGTCATCTGAGTCTCTCTGCGACGGGGCAAGCTTCTTCAGCCCAATTGAGCTGTTCTTGTCAGTTCGCTCATCGGACTGCCGGCCGCTCGTGTGGGTCGGTGGAAAGATGCTGTCGTATGTCGCGCGGGCTTCGCGAATCAAACGAAGGCGCTCAAGCTCGGATTTTGTAACAAATTTTACGATCTCGCCCATCTGCATTTCCTTCAGACGCAGCAAGCCTCGAAGCCTTGCCTTAACAGATCCCTTGGCAGGTCGCGTCCGATGAAAACCAGTCGCGTCTGGCGTGGCTCCTGTTCTTTCCAGGGACGCCGACTTCCGCCTTCAATGAGCATATGGACGCTCTGAACGACGAACTGCCGATCGTCATCCTCGATCGATGCGATGCCCTTCATGCGCAGGATGTCCGTCCCATAGCGCTGTGCGACATCCTGAATCCATGGCACGAACTTGTTTGGCTTCATCGGCCGATCAGCGACCAGGGACAGGCTGCCGATCTCGTCATCATGTTCGTGCTCGTACGCTTCGGTGAGGAAACCTGGCTCGAGCTCGAGAATGCGCTCGAGATTGAAGGCGTCCCGCCCCAATATCTGGGCGAGATTGATATCACACCGCTCCGTTCGGTAGATCGTCGCATATGGGTTGATGTTTCTGATACGGTGCTCGATTGCCGCGAGGCCACCCCTATCGACAAGATCGACCTTGTTGACGAGAACGACGTCGGCGAAGGCGAGCTGCTCCTGCGCTTCCGGCGTCCGGTCGATCTGTTCGACGAGATGTTTGGCATCCGCGACGGTGATGATGGCGTCAAGCTTCGTCCTGCGACGGACGTCTTCATCGACAAAGAACGTCTGCGCCACCGGCGCGGGATCTGCGAGTCCCGTCGTCTCGACGACAATGCCGTCGAAGCTTCTGCTACGGCGCATCAGCCCTGCAATGATACGAATGAGGTCGCCGCGAACCGTGCAGCAGATGCAACCGTTGTTCATTTCGAAAATCTCCTCGTCCGCGTCGACGATGAGATCGTTGTCGATCCCGACCTCTCCAAATTCGTTCACGATCACGGCAAACCGCTTGCCATGCGTCTCCGAGAGAATGCGGTTCAGCAAGGTCGTTTTTCCCGAACCGAGGTAGCCAGTCAGAACGGTGACAGGAATCTGCATCGCAGCGTCGGGCATTGGACTTTTCCTTTTCCGGTCGCGGCCTTGGCTTCGTTGCGCCTTCACGTTGGTCGCGCGTGCAGGGCGCTTGCAGCTCGCAGGACGTAATGTTATAACATTACATAAAGAGGCGAGGCAAGAACGGGAAAGAACCGAAGAAACAAGTCTTCTGCGTTTGGTTAGGCGTAACATTGCAACGCGCTCGAGCGCGCTGCAGGGTTACGGCTTTGAGCTATCAGGGGGAGATTGAGTGCGTCATCCTCAGAATAGGCGCGAAGATGGCAGGCGGCAAAGTGTGCCGGCCAATGCGGTAGACCGCAAGGCGATGGAGGCTCGTGCTCGCGTCTACGCCGCCTCGAAGGGCGCACCCTTTTCGCCAATGCGACAACGTGTTCTCACCCTGCTGGGGACATCGGACAAACCGTTAACGGCCTACGAGATTGCTGGAGGGATAAGCGACAAGCGAAAAGTTCATGGCATCGAGGTTTATCGGGCTCTCGAATTCCTGCAGGAGGCCGGCTGCATCCATCGGCTTGCCTCGCGGTCGTCGTACTTCGCTTGTGACCATCTTCATGGCGAGGGAGAGGCCGTTGTTTTCATGGTTTGCCAGGAATGCGGCGCGGTACATGAAATGGGGTCGGAATTGGTTACACGCGGATTAAAAGGCGCAGCGAAAACAATGGGCTTCAAAGCGGCACATTCGATTGTCGAGGTGGAGGGCGAATGTGCGAAGTGTGCCACCGCGCACCCAATCTGACCAAGGCTTCCTGCCATGATCATGCACCTGGGCGCGTCCCCCGAGGTGCTGATGCAAGGCCGTTTCTGTCGTTGCTGACAGATCACAACATGGAATATTCGGATTTTGAACGTGTCTCCCAATTGACCAAGTTGCCTACAAGGATACTGTTTGGTCGGCGAAAAACACAGTGACCACCTGATGTTCTGGTTTCGGAAACATCTCAGGCATGGTTCATGGCTCGCGCTAGTCGCGCTTGCCATCAACATTGTGCTCGCCTTCGGACATGTCCATGCACCGGATGGAACAGTCTCTGGGCGGCAGGTCGCATCAATCGCTGCCGGTGATGTAACCGATAGCGGGCAGAGCCAGAAGCATCCGGCGCACCACGCCGATTATCTTTGCCCGATCTGTATGGCGGCTGCCGCTATGGACAATGCGCTGGCTCCGGTACCGCCAGCGCTTTCCATAGAGTTTGCCGACGCCATGATCGATCATCCAATCGATCATGTCCTCTTGCTCCCGCAGCCAGCACGCATCGGATATTTATCGCGCGGACCTCCGATCTCCTGACATCGCTGTTTCGATCCATCGTTAGCGCCGCGCGATGGGCGCGCCGCGGGCTATGGAACCGAAGCACCCCTTCGGAGCCCAGCCGCCTGTGTGCGGCGGGCAGGCGTTCAGTCAGGAATCATCAGATGAAAAGTCCTTTCCTTCGTGCCTTTCGGCGGGTTCTCCTCTCGGCCTCATCGCTAACGCTCGTGGCAGCTTACGGCGCGCCCGCGCTGGCCCAATCGCCATCGACCACCACGACGCCGCTGCCAAACGCGTCCCCCTCTGCGTCTCCTTCGCCGACGCCGGAAAGCTCGGCCACGCCCGCCCCGTCAGAGTCACCGGCCGCTTCGCCCACTCCGCAATCAACGCCGGCCGTGCAGGCCGCGCCTCCGGGAACCAACGTTCTGCCCGAAACCCGCGTCGCCGCGCCAGTCGAGCGGCGGCAGCCGCGAACGCCGCCGCCAAGGCAGGTCGTGCGCAATCCGACACCGACAGCGCCGGCCGTGCCAAGCGCAGAACAGGCCCAGGCTGCAGCGAACCGCCAGGTCGTTCAGCAGACCCAGAATTTCGACAAGCGGCGCGACACCGTCCTGCTGCCGAAAACAGGCGCCAGCACATATGAACTCACTCAGAGGGACATTGAGAACATCCCGCAGGCCAACGCCATTCAGCTCTCTGACCTCGTCCTGCAATTTCCGGGCGTCTACCAGGACTCGACGAGTCAGGGCGACTTCCACATCCGCAACGAGCACGGCAACGTGCAATATCGCGTCAACGGAATTCTGCTGCCCGACGGCGTTTCCGGTTTCTCGCAGATTCTCGAGACGTCCTTCATCAGCAACATGCAACTGCTCACCGGCGCGCTGCCGGCGCAATATGGCCTGCGTACCTCCGGCGTCATCGACATCACGAGCAAGAGCGGAACAGCGCTGGCTGGCGGCAGCGTCAGCCTCTACGGCGGCAGCCGACAGACCATCTCGCCCAGCTTCGAATATGGCGGGGTTGAGGGCAAAACTGAATATTTCGCCACCGGGCGCTATTTCAACACCGGCCTCGGCCTTGAGCCCCCGACATCTTTCTTCAGCGCCATTCACGATCACTCGGAACAGGGCCGGTTCTTCGCCTATACGTCCACAGTGCTCGATGATCCGACGACGCGGGTGGTCACCATTTCCGGTTTCGGCGCGACCCGATACCAGATTCCCAACAATCCCGGGCAGCCCGGCAACGTGGGAGGCTTTTGCGGCGGTCCGTTCGACCCCGCGAACCCCTGCCTCAACCCGGATGGCACCCCCAATCCGAACGCTCCCGCCTACACGGCCTTCGGCAAAAGCGCTTTCGATTCGAGCACAATCAATCAGAACCAGTACGAGAAGAACGCCTACAACGTCATCGCCTGGCAGAAATCCGAAGGCGATTTCGATGCGCAGCTTTCGTATTATTCGCGTTACAGCGATCTTCACTTCGTGCCCGACCCGGTGGGCGATCTCTTCAGCAACAACGTCGCATCCGACGTTTTCCGCAGCTCGTTCCTGAACGGGATTTCGGGCGATTTCGCGTACCGTTTGAACGAGGCGCATACCGTTCGCACCGGATTCTACACCCATGGCGAAGAGACCCGGATCGCGACCTTAAGCACGGTGCAGCCGCTCGACCTCGCTGATCCGAGCCTCCTGACGGCGATCGATACGCCGTTCAACATTCTCGACACCGCCAACAAGTTTGGCTGGCAGCTCGGGGGCTATGCCCAGGACGAGTGGCGGCTGACGCGGCAACTCACACTCAATTACGGCCTGCGGTTCGATCAGATCTACCAATATGTCAACGCGAACCAGTTCAGCCCGCGCGCGAGCCTGACCTACACGCCATGGTGGGCGACCGTCTTGCACATCGGCTACATGCGGACGTTCACGCCGCCGCCGCAAGTGCTTGGCCGGACGATTCCAACCCAACTCTTTGACGGCACCACCCAGCAGTCTTCCGCGCCCCTCACGCCCGAACAGGCCGCCGCGCTGCCCGGCCAAGTGGCCGGCCTGCCTCTTCGCAATGTCGGTGCGATCCTGCCCGAGCGGGCGCATGTGGTGGACGCCGGCTTCCTGCAGCAACTGCTGCCGCAATGTCCGACGCCATCAAGCGCCATGCCCACCAAAGCGCCCGTCGCGGCTGCAAATTGTCCGAGCCTCGAGGTTGGCGGCAGAGTCTACTACAAGTGGGCCAGGGACCTGATTGATGATGGGCAGTTCGGTCAGGCCTATACGCTCACGGCGTTCAACTACAACAAGGGCGAGAACTACGGCACTGAACTGACCTTCAGGTTCAGGTACGGAGGCTTCTCCGCTGATACAAGCTGGGCCTATGCGCTCCAGCACGCGACTCAGGTCGTGTCAAACCAGACCCTGTTTTCGGTGCCCGCCTTGATCTACCTCCAGAGCAACTGGATCTACACCGACCATGATCAGGCCGTAACGGGTTCGGGAAGGGTCGCCTACCGGTGGACCGACACCAGTACCTGGTTGGACGGCACCACCGTGAGCGGAACCTTTATCTACGGCAGCGGCTTGCGTTCGACCCCGCCGGGTCCGGTTTGCCCCAACTGCGGCGTGCTCCCATCCTATTGGCAGTTCAATACCGGCGTGTCGCATGAGTTTGCCAATGGCTGGAACGGACTGCCGGTTACGG
>NZ_JAFAVV010000108.1 GCF_019242285.1 Bradyrhizobium sp. | reverse complement strand
CCCTGATGGCATGACTCAGGCATATTCCGGCATTTGCCAACAGTCGTCCAGCGCCTAGTTTGGTCCCGAAACAAGATCGAACAGGGAGAAACACATGTCGCGAGCGGCTCCATACGCGTCGAGTCCATCGACCGGATCGACGATCCGGGTCACGGCCCTGTCCTTTTTCCTGATGGTCGCAGATTCCTACGACGTCGCCGCGCTTTCGTTCGCCGTGCCCGAACTTACCCGCACATGGAAGGTCGACAAGCTTGCCGTCGGAGGAGTGTTCAGCGCAGGGCTGTTCGGCCTGCTGGTCGGCTCCATCGTCTTCGGTTTCGTGGGGGACCGCTGGGGACGGACGAAGGCCATCGCGATCGGCTCGATTCTGTTCGGCGTCGTTACCTATGCGACGGGCTGGGCCGCGAGCCTGGATCAGCTGCTGATCTATCGGTTCGTCGCATGCGTGGGCCTGGGCGGCGCAGTCCCCAATGCCGTCGCGCTGACCAACGAGTTCGCCCCCAAGAGCCTTCGCGTCACGGCGATCACGACCATCTTCGCGGGTTACGCCATCGGCGGCACTTTCGGCGGCATCGTTTCGGCCCAGCTGGTGCCCGCCTACGGATGGCCGGTCATCTTTCAGATCGGCGGCGCGGCTTCGCTGCTGCTGACCGCCGCGCTGATGCTCATGCTGCCCGAATCGCAGAGCTTCCTTGCCGCGAAGAACTCGGTGGACGACCAAGGACGCTTCCCGGCTCGGGCGGCCGATGGTGCGGCAGGTTCTCCGTTCGTGCAGCTTTTCGCCGAGCGCCGCTCGATCATGACGCCGCTTCTTTGGATCGTCTACGTGGCGAACTCGATCACGCTATTCGCGCTGGTCAGCTGGCTACCCGTTCTCATCGAAGCGGCCGGGTTGCCGAGAAGCGCTGCGGCCTTGGCTCTGTCATGCTTCTTCATGGGCGGCGCCGCCGGGGGCCTGATCGTGGGCTACATCATCGACCGCTCAGGACTGCGGGCTTTGGTGGGTTCGGCGCTCATCGCCTGTCCCGTGGTGGCTTCCCTCGGCGTGCTCGATTCGTCCGAGGCGCTGCTGCTCGCGGCCGCGACGGCGGCGGGCTTCTTCACGATCGGCGTCCAGAACTCGTTGCACGGCGTCGCCGGAAGCATCTACCCGACGCCTATTCGCGCCAACGGACTGGGATGGGCCCTCGGGATCGGCAAAGTCGGCTCCATCGTCGGCCCCTTCATCGGCGGGATCCTGCTTTCGATGGCGCTGCCGGTCGCGCAGCTGTTCTGGGCGGCCGCCGTTCCGATCGCAATCGTGACGGTCGCGTCATTCTTCCTGATGAGGATCTACGACCGGTCGGTTCACCTTGAAGCCGCATCGCCTGCGACCGACCACCAACCGAGCGCCGCTTCGGCCTGACCACGGACTTCGTGGAGCGATGACATGATCGACAGGAAAACCCGGACTGTCCGCAAGACGATCGAGAAACAGACGATCGATGCCGACGTATGCGTAGTCGGGGCAGGGGCCGCCGGAATCATGGCTGCCCTGACCTCGGCTCGCCTCGGGCGGCGGACGGTTCTCCTGGAAGCGATGCCGACGCTCGGCGGTCAGCTGGTGGGAACGCTTCTCGGCACCATCTGCGGGCTGTATTCGAACGGGCCCCGACCGCGGCGGGTGACGTTCGGGGCCGTCGACGAAATGCTCCACTATCTCGACGCGGCGAAGGCTCTTCATGCACGACGGGCGCTGAATTCGCTCGTCCTGCAGTACGACGAAACCATCTGCGGCCGCTGGGCAGAGGAAGCTTCGTCGAATTCGACCGTGGAGGTCGTGCTGGGCGCGGTCCTTCGCGAAGTCAGGATGGATGGTCGCCAAGTCACCTCTCTTCATGTGGCCACGCGATGGGGAGACCTCGAAGTGCGCTGCAAGGGCGTCGTCGACGCCTCCGGCGACGCGACCGTTGCCTGGCACGCCGGCCTGGAGGTCAGGGAGGCCACGACGCCCCATTGGGGCACGCAGATGGTCACGATCGAGAATTTCGACCAGCGCGCGGTCGCCGAATTCGACGGATTTCATGTGGCGCAGGTTCTCAAGGAAAAGAGAAGCCAATACGGGCTCGCGCGCGAGGACGGCTTCATCTTCGCGTTCCCCGGCCGCAACGTCGCGACCGTGAACCTGACCCATATGCCGAATCCGACCGATCCGATCGGATCCAGCCGCGCGGCCCTCGAAGGACGCGACCAGGCCGACAGGATACTCACCTTCCTGCGGACCGAACTCCCCTCGATGAGGGACGCGCGTATCCGCGCCTACGGGCTTCCGGGAATCCGTCAGACGCGGTGGTTCGTGTCCGCCCACCAGCTTTCGATCGAGGAAGTGCGAAGTGGGAAAAGGCCGGAAGACGCGGTGGCGCGCTGCTCGTGGCCCGTGGAAGCCCACGACACCGCCGAAGGCGTGAGTTGGGAGACGTTCGACGGCGACGATCACATGCACTACGTGCCACTCCGGAGCATGGTTCATCGGGATGCCGACAACCTGATAGCGGCTGGCCGCTGCATCGACGGCGATACCGCGGCGCTCGCGTCCGTCCGAGTGATGGGACCCTGCTTCGCGATGGGGCAGGCCGCGGCTCACGCATTGGACATCCGCGGCGACAGAAGCCTGCACGACATCGACCTTCCCGGCTTTTCGGCGAGGCTGAAGCCGAACCTGGAAGAGTTTCGGAAGGACCCCTGGACGGAGGACCTCCGCGAGGACGAGATCGTACGGGAGCGCGCCGATGCACACGTATGACGTCGATCTCTACGCGGACGATACGATACTGGAGCCGTACGGGCACTATCGTGCGATCCGGGATCTCGGGCCCGCCGTCTTCTTACCAAAGCATGATCTTTGGTGTTTGGCGCGCTACGAAGAGGTGCGCGCCGCGCTTCGCGAATACAACACCTTCTCGTCCGCGCAGGGCGTAGCCGCCAACGACGTCATCAATACCCAGTCGCTAGGCAATACCATCACGACCGATCCGCCCGAACACAACAAGATGCGGCGCGTTATCAAAGGTCCTCTCGCCGCGCCGGCCCTTGCACCGATAGCGCCGGCGATCGAAGAAGAGGCGGAGCGTCTGGTCGACCGTCTTATGCGGCAGAAGAGCTTCGATGGCATAACCGAATGCGCCCAGCATCTGCCTGTGACGATCGTGTCGAAGATAGTAGGTCTGCCCGAAGGCGGGCGCGCGAACATGCTTCGATGGGCCAGCGCCACCTTCGACGCCCTGGGCACGATGAACGAGCGGGGCAGGGAGGCGCTCCCTCACATCCAGGAACTGCATCGCTATTGCACCGACGAAGACACGCTCGCCGGTCTTTCGTCCGACGGCTGGGCTGCCGCTATCTGGCGGGCAGCCGATGACGGTCGTGTTCCGCATTGGAAATGTCCCGCAATGATGAGGGATTACGTCAGTCCCAGCCTCGATACGACGATCCTGGCCACGGGAAGCCTCCTCTGGCTGTTCGGCCGATTCCCGGAGCAGTGGGAAATGGTCCGTTCCGATGAATCCCTGATTGCCGGTGCCATCAACGAAGCCATCCGATTGGAGTCTCCGATCCGCGGGTTCACGCGCGTGAGCACCCGCGAATTGAGCTATGACGACGAGGCGATTCCCTCCGGCGCCCGGTTCCTGCTGTTGTACGCCTCGGCCAACCGGGACGAGCGCAAGTGGCGCGATCCGGAAACATTCGACGTCAAGCGCGACGCGCGCGATCATCTGGGCTTCGGTTTCGGACCGCATGTCTGCGTCGGGATGCATCTGGCGAAGCTGGAGATCACGGCCTTGGTCAAGGCCTTCGCGCGGCGCGTGGGTCGCTTCGAGCTGGGCGAACCCAGGCGGGCCACGAACAACGTGCTTAGAGGGTTCGCACGGCTGCCCATCACTGTGCATTGATCGGCCACCAGGTTGCCGCTTCAAGCGCGTCATCCGCAATGGACGCCGCCGATCCGGCGCGTCTGGAAATCTGTCCGACGAAATTTCGGTACGCTTCGCCGATCCGAGAACGTCGCCACCGTCGTGAAGATAGAGGATGACGATGCCGGGTGTCGCGCCGCCGAGGGTGGCTGGCCGGAGGTGGTCGTAATCTTCAACACGCCGGCGTCCCGCCGAGAAATACCCGGCAGTATCGCCAAGAGCAGGCGGCGAGCAACGCGCAAGGCGCGCTTTCTCCCCGCACCACCACCGTGTCGAAGACGTCCCGTAGCGCGAGCCCGACCAGAAGGATGCCCAGCAGGGCTTCGACAACTTCGTTGGCACTCACGGTGAGGTCTTGTCAGAGAGCGACTTGCCTTCCGGCTGCTCTGCAACACTGCCCGAATGCGAGCCGACCCTCTTGGCCTCTTCCGACACCATCTTCTCCAAAGATTTCAGGTGTGACAGACCTGAGACGACCAGCTTCTGTTCGTCGGTTTCGCCGGCCGCAATCAGGCCGAAGATATGGTCGGTGAGCGCCTTCCTCGCCTGGACCAGTTCGGCCCGATCGCGATCCTTGAACTTCTCGAAGATCTCCATCGCCCGTTCGATGGCGGACGGAGCTACGGCGCTTTCGAGGAAATCGATCATGCCAAACAATCGCGAGAATGCCGTCGCGGTTCCGAATTCAGCCGTCTGGCCTCTATCCGCTTCACCTCCTGCTTCGAATAGATGCCCATCAGCTGGCGTGGGCGCCTTCACGGACTATATGGAAGCTCGCATTCGAAGCATTCCTTCCGTTGAAAAAGCTCTTGCTCGTTCTTCTGCTGCTCCTGGTCGCGCCGCTCGCCGCGTCGGCCGCCCGATATTTCTGGATTGGTGATGGTCGCGGGAACTGGCAGACCGCCGACCGGTCCAGCGCCGGCCTCTTGCCGCCGGCTGTCGCGCATCCGGAGGCGGTGATCCGGGTGTTCGGCGCGCGTACGGTCCGATGGCGTGGCATCTTCGCGGTCCACACTTGGATCGTCGTAAAGGAAAAGGGCGCACCGACCTACAGCCGATACGACTACACGGCGTGGGGCGAGCCGATCCGGACGAACGGCTTTGCGCCCGACGGTCGTTGGTTCGGCGCGCTGCCGGAGACGATCGTCGCCGTCGACGGAGAGCGCGCCGTAGAGCTCATTCCGAAAATCCGGTACGTCATCGAGAACTACAAATTCCGGAATTACGGCGATTACAACGCCTGGCTGGGCCCCAATTCGAACACCTTCGTGCAGGCCGCGTTGAACGCCGTGCCCGAATTGCGCGCGGTTCTGCCACCGACCGCGATCGGCAAGGACTTCCCGTACGATGGCCGATGGATCGGCGTCACGCCATCGCGCACCGGCCTCTACGCCTCGATCGCCGGATACGTCGGCCTCGCCATCGGATGGGTCGAGGGCTTCGAGGTGAACTTCTTCGGCGCAGTGCTCGGCTTCGACGTTCGGCGCCCGGCGCTCAAGTTTCCTGGTCTTGGTCGCTTGGGCTTCGCCGCCGGCCAGGACGCGGACTGGCTCCGGACGACGACCTGCCGCGTGAATACTGGCAGGCCCTACTGGCGGACGCGAGCGCCGGCGCCAGGCGATCCGGATCGCCGGCCGCGCTGCGGCTGGCCGAAATTGCCCGGCATCTCCTGAGGGTGGGCTGCCGCCGCTGCGGCCGGACCGTCGAGATCCAGAGGGTAGACGCCGTCCGGCTCTCGGTTCCGGAACGCGATCTGGAAGGAGGTTCGGCCAGCGCCTGCTGGACGACACCTGTACGCAAGCGGACCGGGCGTCATGAGGAAGACGGCTGCTGGCCGTCATACGGCGTGCCTTAGCCGGCGGGCGTGACCATGGCCCCCAAGCACCATCCGACTCCGCTGTCCGGAGGCGATCGAAAGGCTCTCGCTATGGAGCTTGGCCGCGCCCGCGCCATGACCACCATCCTCGCCGCCCAGGCGGCGGAGGCCCGGGCAAAGGGCGAGGCCCTGATTCGGGACGACGGACAGGGCTGCTCAGCGAAAGGCGGAGGCGAGCCCCGGAGAGGCAAGAATGCGAAAACGCGATCCTGTCCGTCGAACATCGGCAGATCGTTCTGGCGAACGTCGCCGCCGACGTCAGCCCGTCCGGACCGGATCGCCGCCCGCGGTGGTCGACCCCAAACGTCGCTGCGTTGCCGGCACTGCAGCGAAGCGCTGCGGGGCCGTCGGGTCGGCGCTAATATCGTGCGCCTGCGCAAGGAAAACACGCTCGAATTCGAGCCTTGGTATCCGGGAGACGAGCGCTGACATGTGCAACCTGTACTTCCATCACGACCAACCAGGCGGCGATCGCCGCGTTGTTCAGGCGGATAAACCGATACGTCGGCAACCTCGCACCGATGCCGGGCGTCTTTCCGGACTATCCGGCGCCCGTGATCCGCAGCGCGGGCGACGCCGAGGAGATGGTGCTGATGCGCTGGGGCATGCCGCCACCGCCCCGGACCGGCGGTCCGCCGGTTACGAACATCCGCAACACGTCATCGCCTCACTGGCGCGGCTGGCTGAAGCCCGAGAACCGCTGCCTGGTGCCAGCCAACAGCCTCGCCGAATACGCTCCGGAGCCGAATCCGGAGACCAAAAAGAAGGACGTCCTGTGGTTCGCACTGGACGAAAGCCGACCGCTGTTCTGCTTCGCCGGCATCTGGACGGAGTTCAAGGGCGACCGCGGCACCAGGTCCAAGCCGATTCCGGGACCTCACCTGGTGTCCGGTTTTCTCACGACCTCGCCGAACGCCGTCGTCGCGCCCATCCATCCGAAGGCGATGCCCGTCATCTTGACCACGGAGGAGGAGCGCGAGGTCTGGATGCGCGCCCCTGGGACGAGGCGAGGGCGCTGCAACGGTCCCTTCCGGACGACGCGCTCCGGATCGTCATGCGCGGCGCCGACAAGGAGGACAGGGGGGCCGCC
Organism: Bradyrhizobium sp.; assembly: GCF_019242285.1. Classification (GTDB taxonomy): domain Bacteria; phylum Pseudomonadota; class Alphaproteobacteria; order Rhizobiales; family Xanthobacteraceae; genus Bradyrhizobium. Next base: position 954 of record NZ_JAFAVV010000108.1, on the reverse strand, counting down.
TGAACCGCGCGCGCCAAATTGTGCAACGGCCGTTGCACAATTTGCCTGGACGCTCAGCAGGCCGATGGAACACGTGGAAAAGCGTCGGCCCTTCCGATCGCGAATCCGAACCCTGCGTTAGCAGCGCGGAACGATCGCGGGCCGCAAGGATTCGTCCGCCAGGAGCGATGACGATGCTGACGATGAAGGAGCGTAGGCCTGCGATCCGGACGCTGCGGGGATGGGCGATCTCCGTGCTGCGGGAGGTTGGCGCGATCATCGAGTGCGATGAGCACGGCTGGATGCAGAACCGCACCGACCCGCACGCGCGCGAGCGTGCCCTAGATATCGCTCGCCAGGATCCGCCGCCTGGCTTCTCCGCCGATGAAGCTGTCGCAGAAATGCGAGAGATCCTGGATTGCATCGACGATAGCTGTCCGGAGTGCCCACCCGAAGCCTCCTAGCCCAGACCTGGAACTGCCTGCCAAAAACATACGCCGTCGGGCTCGAAATTTCGTGTCCCGGCGGCGCCTACATACTGGACCCCTGAAATCCCCCAGCGGCAGCATCTTATCAGTAGCAGCCGGCGGCAAATGTGAACCAGTTCACATTTCGTAGCCATTTCACCCGTCGACGAGCAGCGGCATCAAGCCCCGGTCAGACGTCGGAACGCCGCCGCCTTGAGGCGATCGATGTCGCGTTCGCCGGTGGCGATCTGCGTCTGGATGTATTCCGCAAGCACCACCGTCGAGATCCGCCTTCGATCGGCGAAGCGCTCGTCCGCAAGCACCTCGTCAAGAACACGTCGCAACAACGAGACCGGGACTGGATCGTTGGAAACGGCGTCACGCATTCAGGCTCCTGCCGTCTCCGGACGGTCAATTGCGGCTCATGTAGACCGGCGATGCGTCTCTCTCGGGGGACGAGGACTTCGCCGTCAGAAGCCGATGAAGCCTGAAGACGTTGACTGGAAGC
>NZ_JAFAVV010000698.1 GCF_019242285.1 Bradyrhizobium sp. | reverse complement strand
GGCACCGACAGCGCCGAGGACGGCGGCTTGGCGCGAAACACCTTGCCGCCCGCTTCGACTGAAGCCGACAGCGGGATCGAGAGATAGATCTCCGGCTCATGCACCTCGACCGGCACGCCGAGCGCCTTCAGGCGGCCGACGATGACGTCGGCGCCCTTGTTGACATCCTCAGGCCGCCAGCGCGGCATGGTCGAGAAGGCCTCGACCAGCTTCCAGGGCTCGTCGAGTGAAATCCGGTCGAGGATGCGGCGCTCGGCGCTGGTGACGGCCATCAATCAATCTCCGAAAGCAATGCGGCGGGGACGACGGGAAGTGGATGGCATCAAAATGAACCGCTGTTTCATTTTCGTCAACAGCGCCGTCCAGCCTGCTTGCGCCGTGAATTTAGTCAGAGCGCGCCATGCGAGTAGGCAGTCTGTTCAACGACTGTTCAGCGCCGCAAAAACCGCCCGGACAGATGGCCGCAGACCCTTGTCAATTTGTGAAACGCCGGTTTATCAATTGCCCGTGAGCGTTTTCGATCCCGAGCGGCCGCCATCCGACAGCCGCGTCCCGAGGAGGCCGACATGTTCTCTGCCCCGATCACCCGCCGATCCCTGCTGGCTTCCGCCGCGGCAACCGCGCTGGTCGGGGCGGCTCGCGCGGCCGAGCCGGGCGATCCGATCCGCAAGCTCGTCATCGTCAGCGCGGCGCAGGCGAGCGACCCGCAGGAATTCCAGGCCGCGCAACTGCTCGCGCAGGCCTGGCGTCAGCTCGGCCTCGACATCGAGGTGCGCGGCCTGCCGCGGCCGGAGCTCTCGTCGCTGGTGTGGAATACGCGCGACAAATGGGACATGAGCATGTGGCGGATGGTCGGCCGGCCCGAGCGCAGCGATCCGGACGAGTTCGCCTACAACCTGTTCAATCCGGCGACGGCGGCGACCGGCTACGACTTCGTCGCCCACAACGATCCCGACTACATGAAGATCGCGGAGGCACAGCGCGCCGAACTCGACCGGACCAAACGCCAGCAACTGCTCTACCAGGCGCAGGAGGAGATCAATCGGGAGCAGCCCTATATCTTCCTGGTCTATCCGAAGAACGTGCTGGCCTATGACAAATCGGTCTGGAAGCCGGAGACCGTCACCGAGCAGAGCGGCATCGGCATCCGCTCGTTCTGGACCTTTCTGCGCGCCGAGCCGCTGACCGAGCAGAAAGACATGATCTGCAACGCCTCCGAGGCGCTGATCGCGATGAACCCGCTCTACATCAGCGGCGCGCTCGACAGTTGGGTCACGGAGATCGTCTGGGACCGGCTGATGCGGATGGACCCGAGCGGGCTGCCCGTGCCATGGGCGGCGGAGAAGATCGTGCATGTCGATCCCACCACCATCGACGCGGTGCTGCGTCCCGGCCAGAAATGGCACGACGGCAAGCCGCTCACGGTCGAGGACGTGGTGTTCTCGTTCCAGGCGCCGGCGACGGGCAACAAGTCGCCGATGTACAAGCCGTTCGTCGCCAACATCAAGGAGGTCTCGGCGGTCGACGATCGCACCGTGCGCTTCAAACTGAACACGCCGAGCGCGGCCTTCGAATCCTCGACGCTGGCCAAGATCAACCTGATCCCGAAGCATGTCTGGGAGCCGATCCTGAAAGATCTCGCCGACAAGCCGCAGAATGTCGAGACGGTGCAGGAGCCGATGCCGATCGGCTCCGGCCCGTTCAAGTTCTCGCGGCTCAAATTGCAGGAGGAGATCGTGCTCGAGGCCAATCCCGACTATTGGGAGCGGCCGAAGATGAACCGCTGGATCCTGCGCATCATCACCAATGTCGGCGCCACCCTCGGCATGCTCGGCCGCGGCGAGATCAATTTCCTCAGCGACTATCGCGGCGATCCGAAGATACTGGCCGATTTCGCCAAGCAGAATCCGAAGATCGAGGTCGTCTCCACCATCGACATGGGCTTCCGTTTCGTGGCGCCGAACCAGCGCCGCCCGCCGTTCAACGATCCGAGCTTCCGCAAGGCGCTGTCGGCGGCGACCAATCGCCAGCTCATGGCGGCCGCGGCCTGGAACGGCTACGCGGTGCCGGCGAACTCCTTCATCTCGCCGGCGCTGAAATTCTGGAGCAAGCCGGGCATCGACGACCTCAAGGTCGACATGAATGGCGCGAAGAAGATGCTGAGCGACGCCGGCTATGTGCTGGTCGGTGGCAAGCTGCATTATCCCGAGGGCGTCAAGGAGACCTTGGCTTCGAATTAGACGAGTGATTCCATGGAATCTGTTGCTTCCAAGCGCTCCGACCTCATCCTGAGGAGCGAGCCTTCGCCCTCAGGGCGAAGGCTCGCGTCTCGAAGGATGGCCGCCTGCACGGCCGTTACCCGCGGCCATCCTTCGAGACGCATCGCTGGCGCGATGCTCCTCAGGATGAGGTTCGGTGGAGGAGGCTGACATGATTCAAATTCCAAGATCGTTCGTCTAGGGCTCGTTGTCATGGCGTATTTCGGTCGCCGCTTCCTGCACATGCTGATCGTGCTCTGGGCGATCGCGACGATCCTGTTCCTGCTGTTCCGGCTGATGCCGACCGATCCCTCGATCGCGCATCTCGACCCGACCTTCACCGAGGAGCAGCGTCAGCTCGTCCGCGCCCAGTTCGGCCTCGATCGGCCGCTGTTCGAGCAGTACCTGATCTACATGAAGAACCTCGCCGAGGGGGAGTTCGGCTTGTCGTTCCGGCAGCGTCAGCCCGTGATGGGCCTCGTGCTGGCGGTGCTGCCGAATACGCTGCTGCTCACCTCGAGCGCGCTGATCGTGGCCTACCTGTTCGGCGCGCTGCTCGGCGCCTCGCTCGCCTGGCGGCGCGGCAGCCTGTTCGAGAAGATCTCGGTGCCCCTGGTGCTGGCGACGCGCGCGGCGCCGGAGTTCTGGCTCGGCATGATCGTGCTCGCCATCTTCGCCTTCGGACTGAACTGGTTTCCGTCCGGCGGCGCCAATGTCGCCGGCGCGCGCTACGCCTCGGAATGGGAGCGCATCTTCTCACTCGACTATCTGCGTCACCTCGTCTTGCCGGTGCTGACGCTGGCGATCTACCTGCAGGGCCTGCCGGCGCTCTTGATGCGCTCCAACATGCTGGAGATCATGCGCGAGGAGTTCGTCACCATGGCGCGCATGAAGGGCCTCTCCGAGCGCCGCATCATGCTGCGGCACGCGGCGCGCAACGCGCTGTTGCCGCTGGTCACCGCGTTCGCGCTCGGCTTCGGGCAGTCGGTCGGCGGCAATGTCGTGATCGAGAACGTCTTCAGTTGGCCCGGCCTCGGCCGGCTGCTGGTCGATGCGGTCGCCAACAGCGACTATCCGCTGGCACAGGGCGCGTTCCTGGTCATCGCCTTCGTCCTGGTCGTGATGAATTTCATCGCCGACCTGATGTACGGCCTGCTCGATCCGCGGGTGGTCCATGGCGAGCATTGAGCTGCCGCACATCGCCGCCGCGGCGCGGCCGCGCGCGCCGGGGCTCTTCGCGCGGCTGGCGCGCCACCTCGCGAAGAATCCATCCGCCCTGATCGGCGTCTCGATCTACCTGGTCTTCGTCCTGGTCGCGGCACTCGCGGGCTCGATCGCGCCTTACGATCCGATCGAGATATTGTTCACCGAGGACGGCCAGCTCGCGGCCTCGCTGCCGCCGAGCGCGGCGCACCTGCTCGGCACCACCAATCTCGGCCGCGACGTGTTCTCGCAGCTCGTGCTCGGCGCGCGGCCCTCGCTCTTCGTCGGCCTCACCGCGGCGGTGGCGGTGGCGACGATCGGAAGTGCGGTCGGCCTCGTCGCCGGCTATCTCGGCGGCTGGGTCGATCGTGCGCTGATGCGGCTCGCCGATCTCGTGCTCGGCCTGCCATTTTTGCCGTTCGTGATCGTGCTGGTGGCGCTGATCGGGCCGAGCCTGCAGAACATCGTGCTGACGGTCGCGATCCTGCTCTGGCCGAACGCGGCGCGCGTGATCCGCAGCCAGGTGCTGACGCTGTCGCAGCGCCAGTTCATCGAGGCGGCGCGCGTCACCGGCGCCGGCGAATGGCGCATCATGCTGGTGCATATCGCCCCGAACATCGTGCCGCTCGCCTTCCTCTACGGCTCGATCGCGGTCGGCTGGGCGATCCTGACCCAGGCGAGCCTGAGCTTTCTCGGCTTCGGCGCGACCGACACTATCTCCTGGGGCACCATGCTGCAGGATGCCTATGCCTCGCAGGCGCTCGACCGCGAGCAATTCTCCTGGTTCGTGCCGCCGGGCATCTGCCTGGTGCTCGTGGTGCTCGCCGGTTTCCTCATCAGCCGCGGCTACGAGGAGCTCTTGTTCCCGAAACTGGGGGAGGGCTGATGGGTACGCTGCTCGAGGTCAAGGGCCTGTCCGTGTCCTATCGCCGCGGCGGCGTTGCGGTCCGCGCGGTCGATGCGGTCGATCTCGACGTGCCCGCGGGCGCCATGCTCGGCCTGGTCGGCGAGTCCGGCTGCGGCAAGTCCACGCTGGCGCGGGCCTTGATGGGCGTGCTGCCGGGCAACGCCTCGATCGATGGCGGCAGGGTCGCGCTCGACGGCGAGGACCTGACGGAGCTCACGCCGGCGAAGCGTCGGCAGCGCCTGTGGCGTGAATTGTCCTTCGTGCCGCAGACCTCGATGAACGCGCTCGATCCGGTCTACCGCCTGCGCGACCAGATGCGCGAGGTGCTGTGCGAGCGCGGCGGCCTGCCGACCAAGGCGGCGGACGAGCGCGCCGTCGCGCTGTTCCGCTCGGTCGGGCTCGACCCGGTGCGGCTGACGGATTTCCCGCATCAGTTCTCCGGCGGCATGCGTCAGCGCGCGGCGATCGCGATGGCGCTGGCGCTGAACCCGAAACTCGTCATTGCCGACGAGCCGGTCACCGCGCTCGACGTCATCGTGCAGCGCCAGGTGCTCGACACCATTCGCAGACTCGGCCGTGATCTCGGCCTGTCGGCGATCATCGTGACGCACGACATCAGCGTCGTCACCTATCTCTGCGGTCTCACCGCGGTGATGTATGCCGGCCGCATCGTGGAGCAGGGAACCACCGAAGCGCTGACAAGGCGGCCAACCCACCCCTACACGATGGGGCTGATGAACGCGTCGCCCGACCTGCACGAGCCGGTGGAGACATTGGTTCCGATCGAGGGCGCGCCGCCCGACCTCGCCGATCCGCCGAAAGGCTGCCGCTTCGCGCCGCGATGCCCGCTTGCGCTTGCGGCTTGCCGCGAGAGCGATCCGCCGCCGGTTGTGGTCGAGCCGGGCCACAGCGCGGCCTGTTTTCGTGCAGCGGAGGCGGGTGCGCTGCGCGAAGCCGCACGAAAGGCGTCGACATGGACCCGCTGATCGAGGCCTTCGGGCTGACCAAGGCGTTTCCGGTCAGCCGCACTTGGCGCCAGATGCTGCGCGCCGAGCGGCCGCGGCTCAAGGCCGTCGACGGCATTGACCTGACCATTCGGCGCGGCGACTCGATCGGCCTGGTCGGCGAATCCGGCAGCGGCAAGACCACGGTCGGGCGTCTGCTGTTGAAGCTCACCTCGATCACCTCCGGCCAGCTCACCTATCGTGGCGACCACCTCGACCGGATGAAGGGAGCGCGCCTACGCGGCTTCCGCCAGCAAGCACAGCTCGTGTTCCAGAATCCGTTCGACGCGCTCAACCCGCGCTTCAACATCCGTCGCATCGTCGCCGAGCCGCTGGTCAATCTCGGCGTGCCGCGGGCTGAGCACGAGACGCGCACAGCCGACAGCCTGCGCCTCGTCGGCCTCGCCGAGCCGCAGCGTTATCTCGACCGCCTGCCGCACCAGCTTTCCGGCGGCCAGCTCCAGCGCATCGTGCTGGCGCGGGCGCTGGTGGTCGGCCCGGAATTCCTGGTCGCCGACGAGCCGGTCTCGATGCTGGACGTCAGCGTGCGCGCCGGCATCCTCAACCTGATGCGCGATCTGAAGGAGCGGCTGTCGCTGACATCCTTCACGATCTCGCATGACCTGACGCTGGTGCGCTATATCTGCAGCCGCACGCTGGTGATGTATCTCGGCCGCATCATCGAGCAGGGGCCGACGGAAGAGATCATCGCGCGCCCGGCGCATCCCTATACCAAGGCGCTGATTGCGGCCGTGCCGCGTCCGGACGTCGACCAGCCGCGCGACGCGCTGCCGATCTCGGGCGCGATCGGCAGCGCCGCCACCCCGCCATCGGGCTGCAGGTTGCGCCATCGCTGCCCCTATGCTTTCGCTCGCTGCGCCAGCGAGGAGCCTCCGCTCATCGAGGTGGCGCCGGGGCACACCGCGGCCTGCCATCTTCACATTGCCTGAGCCTTCGAGAGATTTGGAAACAGGAATATGGACTACACGATTGCCGCCATCGACCGGGCCTTGAAGCTTCTCGAGATCGTCGCCGAGAACCAGAACATCGGCCTGTCCGAGCTGGCGCGCCAGACCGGCACCACCAAGACGCTCGCCTTCCGCATGGCGACGACGCTGGAGGCGCGCGGCTATCTCCTGAAGGACCCCGAGGAGCGGACCTACTCGCTCGGCTACAAGCCGCTTTATCTCGGCGAGCAGATGCAGCACCGGTCGCCCCTGGTGCGCATCGCCAACCCGGTGCTCGACGATCTCTCGGCGCGCACGCGCGAGAACATCAGCCTGCTGGTGCGCGACGGCCTCGGCACGATCTGCGTTGCGATCCGGCAGTCGCCGCAGCCGATCCGGCTCTATGCCGAGCTCGGCCGGCAGGGGCCGCTCCACGTCGGCGGCGGCCCGAAACTGTTGCTCGCCTTCGCGCCCGACGACGTGCAGGAGAAGGTGCTCGCGGGCCAGCTCGAAGCCTTCACGCCTTCGACCATCGTCGACCCCAAGCGCCTGAAGGCGCTGCTCAAGCGCATCCGTGCGCAAGGCTACAATGTCAGCCATGGCGATCTCGATCCCGGCGCGTTCTCGGTCGCCGCGCCGATCCGCGATCATGGCGGCCGCGTCATCGCCTCCGTCAGCGTGGCCGGCCCGCAATCGCGACTGACCCGCGACCTGGAGCAGCTCTACATCCGCATTCTCGTCGAAGCGGCTTCCGAGATTTCCACCAAGCTCGGCTGGCGCGCGCTCGCCGATACCGAAGAACTGGTCTGACAGGGACATAGCATGCAGAACACCGCCGCGGCCTATTTCGACACGAACAGCCTGCTCGACGAAATCCGAAGCTGGGTCGAGATCGAGAGCCCGACCACCGATCCAGCCGCGGTCAACCGCATGGTGGACAAGGTGCAGGCCGACGCCAAGGCGGCCGGCGCCGGCATCGAGCGCATCCCGGGGCGAGACGGCTATGGTGACCATCTCCTGATCTCCTCGCCATGGGGCGAAGCCGACGAGCCCGGCATCCTGGTGCTCAGCCATCTCGATACGGTGCACGCGGTCGGCACGTTGGCCGGCCCGCTGCCGTTCAGGGTCGAAGGCGACAGAGCCTTTGGCCCCGGCATCTGCGACATGAAGGGCGGCGCGCTGATCGCCTTTGCGGCCTTGCGCGCGCTGATCGACACCGGCGCCGCCGGCCTGTTGCCGATCCGGCATCTGTTCGTCTCCGACGAGGAGGTCGGCAGCCCGACCTCGCGCGCCATCATCGAGCGGGAGGCGTGCCGCGCCAGCTATGTGCTGGTGACCGAGCCGGCGCGCGAGGGCGGCCGCATCGTCACCGCGCGCAAGGGCACGGCCCGGTTCGAGCTGAAGGTCACCGGGCGGCCGGCGCATTCCGGCTCGCGTCACCAGGACGGGCGCAGCGCCGTGCGCGAGCTCGCGAAGCAGATCCTCGATCTCGAGGCGATGACGGACTACGGAACCGGCGTCACCGTCAATGTCGGCCTGATCGCGGGCGGCACGCGCGCCAACGTCGTGGCCGAGCACGCCAGCGCCGAGATCGACATGCGCGTGCCGAACCCCGAGATCGGCAACAAGGCGATCGCGCGCGTTCTGGCGCTTAAGGCCCATGATCCCGATTGCACGCTGGAGATCACCGGGGGGCTGAACCGGCCCGGCTATGAGAAGTCGCCCGAGATCGACGCCTTGTTCCAGAAGGCGCGCAAGCTTGCGGCCGAGATCGGCTTCGAGCTGAAGGACCTCAAGACCGGCGGCGGCTCCGACGGCAATTTCACCGCCGCGCTCGCGCCGACGCTCGATGGTCTCGGCGTCGACGGCAGGGCGGCGCATACCCACGACGAGCAGCTGTTCGTCTCCTCGCTGGTGCCGCGCGCGACGCTGCTGCTGCGGCTGATGCAGACGCTGCGCTGAAGGCCTTCCGACAATCTGGCCTCCGCCATGCGGATCGATGGCTTGGCGGATACCGTCGCGACGTGCTTACTGCAGACGAGAGCAACGCATAGTGACGGGAGGACCTTCGGATGGCCCAGAAGATTGCCGTGATCGGCATGGGGCAGATGGGATCGGGAATGGCGGGACGGCTGCGCGAGTCGAATCTCGACGTCGTCGGCTACGACATCAACGCCGATCAGCGCGCGCGTCTCGCGGGCGAAGGCTTCCGGATGGCGTCGAGCATCGCCGAAGCGCTGGCGGATCGGACGGTGATCCTGACGAGCCTGCCCGATCCCAAGGCCGTGACGGAGGCCTGGCTCGGGGCCGGGGGCATCGTGGCGAGCGCTGCGACGGGCGCGCTCTGCATCGAGCTCTCCACCATCGATCCGCAGACCATGCGAAACGTGGCGGGGCCGGCGGCGTCGCGCGGCATCGCGGTGCTGGATTGTCCGGTCAGCGGCGGTCCGAACGAGGCGCGAAGCGGCAAGCTGATCCTGATGGCCGGCGGCGAAGCGTCGGACGTGGCGCGGGCACAGCCCATCCTGGATCTGCTCGGCAATGATTGCAAGCATACCGGGCCGGTCGGGACCGCGAAGGTCGTCAAGATCGTCAACAACATGATGTCGATGGGCAACGTGCTCGTCGCCGCCGAAGCTTTCGCGCTCGGCGTTGCCGCCGGTGTCGAGTCGGAGAAGCTCTACGAGGTGCTCTCCGTCAGCGGCGGCCGCTCCCACCACTTCAACAAGCGGTTTCCCAACGCGCTGAAGGGCGATTTCGCGCCGGGGTTCCGGATGGAACTCGGCGAGAAGGATCTCGCGCTCGGCGTCGAACTCGGGCGGATGACGCACATGCCGACGCCCTCGGCCTCCGCGACGCGCGAGCTCTACGCGCTGGCGCTGGTGGAGGGCTTTCGCGGTAAGGACATCGTCGCGTTGCTTTCGATGTACCAGAACTGGGCGAAGCCGGCGCAGTGAGTGGCTTGGGTGGCCGTCCGTTCAGCTCATTCTGAAACGCACCGGGACGGTTTTCGGTCCGCCGACGAAGGTCGAGGCCGACC
>NZ_JAFAVV010000587.1 GCF_019242285.1 Bradyrhizobium sp. | reverse complement strand
TCGACCGTCGATCGGCTGTCCTCGGGCCGGTTCATTTTCGGCGTTGGCGGGGGCTGGAATGAGGAGGAGATGGCCAATCACGGCACTGCGTTCAAGACGCGCTTCAAGCTGATGCGTGAGCGGATCGAGGCGATGAAGCAGATCTGGACCCAGTCGACCGCTTCATTCGACAGTGAATTCGTCAAGTTCGAACCGATGATGCAATGGCCCAAGCCGGTTCAAAAACCTCACCCGCCGATCGTTGTCGGCGGCGCATTCCCCCACGCCGCAAAGCGGGCAATTGCCTATGGCGACGGCTGGATCCCGATCGGCGGGCGCGCGGAGGACCCGCTCGAGGTGCTGCCGCAGTTCCGTCAAATGGCAAAGGACGCCGGCCGCGATCCCGCCTCGCTCTCCTTCGACATCTTCGGCGCGCCCCGAAAACTGGATGTGCTGAAGCGCTACCGTGACGCCGGCGTTGACCGGGTCGTCCTGATGCTTCCGCCCAAGCCCCGAGAAGATATTTTGCCCGTGCTGGATGAAGGCGCGGCCCTCGTGGCGGCGCTCTGAACTACGGCGATAGTGCACTCAACTCCCGCATGGTGACGCTGGGGGGACTGAGTGCACTGTCACCACAACTGGTTCTCCTTCCGTAAGGTCACGCTGCGAGGGGCGAGTTTGCGTCCAGAGACGGGGCGTAGCGTCGCCGCCCGCAACTGAGACGCTTGTGGAACTACGTCTGTGGCGCTTTTATTTTCCATAGAGTTCGCCGGATTCAGTGCCGCATCATCATCTGTGTGTTCATCTGCATCATCTGTCTGTTCGACTGTTCCATCGCCCACATCTGCTGCTGCGTGGCCGCCTCCTGCGATAGCCGCATCCTTCTCTTATCATCCAGGCATTGCACATAGGCCGGCGTTCCCGGTTTCAGCGCCGCGCTGCGGCAGGCCGCGTCGTCATTGGCTGCAATCTGCTCGGCGGACGTGAAGCAGGCGCCCAATGGAAGCGCGGCTGCCACGATCAACAGAAGCCGTAAAAAGTGCATTTCCTTCCCCCTCTCTTCTGAAGCCTCCGTCTTATAGACGCAACCAAGGCGCAATTGCGTTCTTGAGATTCAGGGCGCCTGGAAGTGCCGCCGCCCGCGCGCGCGAGGCGAAATTTCGGCTCGCCAGTACTCAACTCGCAAATAGAGTGGTTGCTCTGTTATCCATTAATGGTTGAGCGGATCGCTTATTACTGCGCCTGATTCCAATCGATCAGCCCGTTCTGTATGGTCCAGCAACGCTGAGACGGGACGTTCGTTATGGCGATGTCTCTTTGGTCAAAAGTGCCCGTTCTGGCTGTGGCCGACGACTGCCGGCCCTAACCCCAATTCCCGAGTTTTCCCAGACCGCGTCTAGCCGTCGCAACGACGGCAGAGGCATCACGGTTTCAACACCAGCTTCTGCACCCGCCAGTTCAGCAGTTCCGCGACGTAGAGCGTGTTCTCGAACGGGCACGCCATCGAATGCACCCAGCCGAACTGCTTCGGCTGCTTGCCGGACTGGCCGAGCACACCCAGCACCTTGCCGTCGAGCGAGAGCTTGTAGATGCGGCCGGGCCAGGCGTCGGAGGAATACAGCACCTGGTTCGGCGGCGGCGTGATGCAGATCGACCAGGGCGAGCCCGGCGCCATCGTGCCGCCGGCGATCATCGCCTCGTCCGGCACCTTGCCGATCGCGGGCCTCGCATCCTTCGGCACCGGCACGTCGATCACGATCTGGCGCAGGAAATTGCCGTCGCCGTCGAACACCTGGATGCGATGGTTGCCGCGGTCGGCGACATAGACATTGCCCTTTGCGTCGGTCGCGATCGAATGCGGCGTGTTGAACTGGCCGGGCTCCTTGCCGCGGTCGCCCCAGGATTTCAGCCAGTTGCCGTCCTTGTCGACCTTGGCGACGCGCGAATTGATGTAGCCGTCGGAGATGAAGGTGTTGCCCTGCTTGTCCCAGGCGACATCGGTGACCTGGCGGAAGCGGCCGTCCTCGGCCGGCAACGGCGGTTTTGGATGCTTCAGCGGGGCGGTGTCCTCGTCGGAGGCCTCCTGCTTGCGGCCGAACACCATCAGCACGCGGCCCTGCGGATCGAACTTGATCACCATGTCCGAGCCCTTGTCGGTGACCCAGACATTGTCCTGCGGATCGACCTTGACGGTGTGGGCGAACGACCAGGCGTAGAGGTTCTTGCCCATCTCGCCGATGAAATTGCCCTTGGCGTCGAACTCCAGCAGCTGCGTCGCGGCGGCGGCATAGGCGGGGCCGGTCGTGTTGCCGCGCGACAGCACGAAGACGTGGCCCTTGGAATTGACCGCGACGCCCGACACCTCGCCGAAATACATGTTGTGGGGCAGCCGCACCGGATTGGGGATGGAGTCGAATTTGATGGACGGGACCGATTGCTGGGCCAGCGCCGGAGGCGCGATCAACATTAATAGTCCAAGCAGACCGAGCTTCATGACATCCTCCCTGAATCCAGGCTCTGGCTGGGCCGGATCGTAGTGGACTGCCCGCATGGCCGTCCATTGCGGCGGGCGCGTTGCCCCATGTCACGCCATGCATGGCGAAACGGTCGAAGCCATCCTATGAAACTGGGCCATTTTCATTGATGAGGTCCCATGTTTGATCGAACCCATATTCGACTGAGGTTGGTCGCGCTTGCAGCGTGCGTACTTGTCGGCATCGTGCCGGGCGGTCGCGCGCTGGCCGCTTATCCGGAGCGGGTCATCAAGATCATCGTGCCGTTCGCGCCGGGCGGCGGCACCGACGTGATCGCACGGACGCTGGCGCAGGAACTGGGCGAGGACCTCGGCCAGACCGTCATCATCGAGAACAAGGCCGGCGCGGGGACGATCATCGGCACTCAGGCGGTCGCAACCAGTGACGGCGACGGCTATACGCTGCTGATGGGCACCTTCGCCAACGCCGTCAACCCGAGCCTCTATGACAAGCTGCCCTACGACCCGCACAAGGATTTCGCAGCCGTCGCGCTGGTCGCGCGTTCCTTCAACATCGTCGTGGTCAACGCCAAGTCGCCCTACCATTCCATTGCGGAGGTGATCGCGGCCGCCAAGGCCGAGCCCGGCAAGTTGTCGTATGGCACCTATGGTACGGGCACCTCGGCGCATCTGGCGGGCGAATTGTTCAAGTCGCTCGCCAAGGTGGACCTCACCATGGTGCCCTATCGTGGTGCGGCGCCGGCGATTACGGACCTGATCAGCGGCCAGATCCAGGTGATGTTCACGACGGTGGCAAGTGCAGCGCCCCTGGTCCAGAGCGGGCAGTTGCGCGCGCTGGCCGTGACCTCGGCCGAGCGCTCGCCGGCCTTTCCCGATGTCCCGACCGTGGCCGAGGCGGGCGTGCCCGGCTATGCCGCGGAGAGCTGGTATGGCCTGTTCGCGCCGGCGAAGACGTCGCCCGAGATCATCGACCGGCTCAACAAGTCGGCGGCCCGGGCGGTGCAGTCCGAGTCCTTCAAGAGGCTCGGCGTCAACGAGGGCCTGGTCATGGTGGCGAGCCCGTCCGCGGAGCTCGATCGCTATTTCGCCGGCGAGGAGGCGCGCTGGCGCAAGGTGATCAAGGATGCCGGGATCAAGCCGGAGTAGTTGCTGGAATATTCGATACCTCCGCGGGTTACTGCACGGGCGCGCACCTCGTGCCGCCAACAAGAGCAACTCAGGAGGGAAGATTCCCATGCGATCTACTATGCTGTTGACCGCCGTGGCGCTGGTGGCGACGGCGCCGGCCTTCGCCCAGACGCCCACGCCCGCGGCGTCGCCGCCATCCGCGGGTGGAACCCCGGACGCCATTCCGTTCGACATTCCCTACGGCCAATCGATCGGGCTGGAACAGGCCAAGCAGGTGATGGCTGCGGCGGAGGCCGAGGCCAAGCGCCGGAACTGGAAGATGGACATCGCCGTGGTCGACAACAACGGCGAGATCGTCATGTTCGAGCGGATGGAAGGCGCGCAGATCGCCTCGGGCAACGTCTCCATCGGCAAGGCGCGGACGGCGGCTCGCTTCCGCCGGGAATCGCGCGTGTTCTACAATCAGTTCGAGACCGGCCATGGCTATGTCGCGACGCTCGACCCGACCCTCGTGGCAAGCCCCGGCGGATTTCCGCTGGTCGAGGGCGGCAAGCTGATCGGTGCCGTCGGTTGCAGCGGCGGCACCGGCGACCAGGATGCGGCGACCTGCAAGGTCGGCGCCGAGGTTGTGAAATAGCCCGCTTCGTCGCGATGCGGCGCCGCAATGCAGCCGGCGCCGCATCGGCGGAGATGGCTCGTCGCGTAATCGTGTCTTGACCGCCGCGCTGCAACGAGACTGCGGCGCTGGCGCAAGGAACCACCGGTGGGTAGCTTGGTGAAAAGGCCGGCGCTAACCGGCCCAAGCCGGAGGGACCGCGAATGTGGATGTTGCTGCTCCTGCCGTTTGTCGGCTTGCTGTGGGTACCCTTCTACAATTTCACCGAGCCCGCACTGTTCGGCTTTCCGTTCTTCTACTGGTACCAGCTCGTCTGGGTCCCCATCACCTCGATCCTGATCTTTTTGGTCTATCGCAGCCGCTCGCCCGACGAAGCACCGTGAGGGGAGCGTCGCCATGACAGATCAGATCGAGTGGGTTGCGCTCTCCGTCTTCATCTTCTTCTTCGCACTCGTGACCGTGATGGGGTTCATGGCCGCGCGCTGGAAGTCCGCCGCGGCGCTGGCGCATCTCGATGAATGGGGCCTCGGCGGCCGCCAGTTCGGCATCTGGATCACCTGGTTCCTGATCGGTGGCGATTTCTACACCGCCTACACGGTGATCGCGGTGCCTGCGCTGGTCTATGCGGTCGGCGCCTATGGCTTCTTCGCGCTGCCCTACACGGTCATCGTCTATCCCTTCGTGTTCACCATCATGCCGGTGCTGTGGAAGGTGGCGCATGCCAACGGCTATGTCACCGCCGCCGATGTCGTGCACGGCACCTACCGGTCGCGCGGGCTCGAGCTTGCGGTCGCGATGACGGGCATGGTCGCGACCATGCCCTATATCGCGCTGCAGCTCGTCGGCATGGGCGTGGTGATCAAGGCGATGGGGCTATCAGGCGAATGGCCGATCGTCGCCGCCTTCATCATTCTCGCGCTCTACACCTACAGCTCCGGCCTGCGCGCGCCCGCGCTGATCGCCTTCGTCAAGGACATCATGATCTACATCGTGGTCCTGACCGCGGTCGTGATCGTGCCGGCCCAGCTCGGCGGCTATGGCGCGGTGTTCTCCGCGGCCAACGATGCCTTCGCCGCCAAGGGTGGCGCCACCGGGCTGACGCTGAAGCCGGGCCAGTATCTGCCCTATGCGACGCTGGCGCTCGGCTCCGCGCTCGCCGCCTTCATGTATCCGCACACGCTGACCGGCGTGTTCGCCGCGAAATCCGCCGACACCATCCGCAAGAATGCGATCCTGCTGCCGGCCTATACCTTGCTGCTCGGCCTGATCGCGCTGCTCGGCTACATGGCCTATGCCGCGCACCTCAAGGTGGCTACGCCGAACGACGTGGTACCGATGCTGTTCAGGACCCTGTTCCCGTCCTGGTTCGCAGGGTTTGCGTTTGCCGCGATCGCGATCGGCGCGCTGGTGCCGGCGGCGGTGATGAGCATCGGCGCCGCCAATCTGTTCACCCGCAATGTCTGGAAGTCCTACATCGATCCGGAGATCACGCATGCCGGCGAGGCGTCCGTGGCAAAGATCGCCTCGCTGGTGGTCAAGGTCGGCGCGCTGGCCTTCACCCTGTTCCTGCCGGTGCAATATGCGCTCGACCTGCAGCTGCTCGGCGGCTTGTGGATCCTGCAGACATTCCCGGCGCTGGTGTTCGGCCTGTTCACGCGCTGGTTCCGCGCCGAAGGACTGTTGCTCGGCTGGGCCGCGGGCATTCTCTGGGGCTCGTGGACCGCATGGGGCAACGGATTGAAGCCGCTCGCCACCGTCGCGCTCGGCGATTTCAGCTACACTTTCTATGTCGGGCTCGGCGCGCTGATCCTCAACATCGCGGTCGCGGCGATCGCCACCGTCGTCATCGGCACGATCGCGCCGAAGCCGGACCGGGCTATGGCTCGGCCTTGATGTTGGCGGATTTGGCGACCTCGGCCCAGCGCGCGATGTCGGCAGCGACGAGGCGCGAGAATGCCTCGGCCGAGCTGCCGACGGCGTCGACGCCGAGCGCCTTCAGCCGCGCCACGACGTCGGGCATTTTTGCGATCTTCACGAATTCGTCCTCGAGCTTCTTCGCAATAGCCGGCGGCGTCGCCTTCGGCGCGAATGCGCCAGTCCACAGCCGCCCGTCGACATCGGTGCCGATTTCCTTGAGGGTCGGCACCTCGGGGAAGTCGGCCATTCGTACCGGCGCCGCGACCGCAAGCGCGCGCACCGTGCCGGCCTTGATCTGCGGCGAGGCGGGACCTGCGTCGACGAACGCCGTCGTCACCTGGCCCGACACCACGGCCATCACGGCCTCGGTGGCGCTCTTGTAGGGAATCTGCTGCATCGGCGCGCCGGTCTTCTGCTTGAACAATTCGGTCACGAGCTGGAACGACGCCGAGGCGCTGGCGTAGTTGGCCTTGTCGGGGTTGGCCTTGGCATAGGCAGTGAGGTCCGCTACCGATTTGATCGACGAGGACGCATTGACCACCAGGATGGTCGGAAAGGCGGCGAGCTCGGACAGCGCGACGAAGTCGCGCGTCGATTCGTATGGCAGCTTGGCATAGATCGCCTGGTTGACGGTCATGCCGGTGGGGCCGACCAGGAGCGTGTAGCCGTCGGGCGTGGCCCTCGCGACATATTCCGTGCCGACGATGGCGCCGGCGCCGGGCTTGTTCTCGACGACCACGGGCTGGCCGAGGTCGGCCGCCAGCTTCTCGGCGAAGATCCGCGCGATGATGTCGTTGCCGCCTCCCGCCGCGAAGCCGACGATGATGCGGATCGACCGCGTCGGGTATTTTGCCGCGTCGTCCTGGGCGAACGCAGGGCCTGCCGCGAGCGCCGCGACCACGATCAAGAGCCGGTGAATCTTCATGGCATCGCGCCGGCGCGGCGCGGAGCGATGCCCCGGGTGAGGGGGACTCTCCACGAGTCCTGCTGCGGAAGCGGTCCCTCACCCCGGCCCTCTCTCCGTAAGAACGGCGAGAGGGAACGCATTTCAGGTGCGGCTCGCACGAACCCCATCCCATTATCCCTTCAACGCTTCTCGGCGACGAACCTGTTGCGCAGGGTGCCGATGCCGGTGATCTCGATCTCGACCACGTCGCCGCCCTTGAGGTCTGGCGAGGTGCCGTCAGTGCCCATCCAGATCACATCGCCCGGCCACAGCGTGAAATACTTCGTCAGCTCCACGAGGAAGGGCACCACGCCGAAGATCATGTCGTTGGTGTGGAAGCGGCCGGTCTCCTTGCCGTTGACCTTGATGATGGTCTCCATCTTCGCAAGATCGGCGTCGGTCTCGATCCACGGTCCCATCGGCTTGAAGGTGTCGGCGTTCTTGGCTCGCCACAAGCTGCGGTCGGCCTTCTGCCAGGTGCGCTCGCTGACGTCGTTGCCGATGGTGTAGCCGAACACGCAAGACATCGCGTTGTCAGGCGTCAGGTGTTTTGCCTTCTTGCCGATCACGACGACGAGCTCGCCCTCGTAATGGATTTTTTCCGTCGCGGTCGCCGGGATCACGACGTCCTCGTCGTGGCCGATCAGCGCGTTCTGGGCGCGATAGCCGATCTCCGGCCGGTCGGGCATGTTCGGCACGGTGCCGGCCTTGTCGGCCGCTTCCTTCAGGTGCTTCAGATAGTTCAGCCCGACGCAATAGAAGGTGCGAGGCACCAGCGGCAATTCGATCTTGACGCCGTCCAGCGCGTGCGTCTCCGTCGTGCGCTGCCATTCGCCGAACGGATCGCCGCTCACACCCGTGACCTTGTCGCCTTCGACGAGGCCCCAGGAGGTCCGGCCGCCGGCGGTGAATTTGAGCCAACGCATGGTGCTTTTCCTTTTCTTATTCCGCCGCAGCCTGCGTCTGGGTCTTCCAGGCGCCGGCGAGCGGCCGCTTCAATCCGAGATTTTCGCGCAGCGTCTTGCCGGCATAATCCCTGTGGAACAGGCCGCGGCGCTGCAATTCCGGCACGACATGGGTGACGAAATCGGCATAGGAGCCCGGAACGTAGGTCGCCGCGATGACAAAACCATCGCAGCCGCGGTTCACGAACATCTCCTCGAGCTTGTCGGCGATCTCCTTCGGGCCGCCGACGATCACGTCCTGCACCTGGCCGCGGCCGGAGAAGGCGATGAAGTCGCGCGCGGACGGATTGGTCTTGCCGGAATTCCTGAGCACGCCGTCGCGGATGCCGAGCATGCCCTGCATGCCATGCAATTCCTCAGTGGTCAGCGGCTCGTCGATGCCCTTGGCGGCGAAGTCGAAGTTCAGGCCTTCGGCGAGCAACGACAGCGCATCGATCTCCAGCGGCAGCTTCTGGATCAGCGCCATCTTGTCCTCGGCCTCGGCCTTGGTTGCGGCGCAGACCGGTGTCGTCAAATTGCACAGGAACATCTGGTCCGGGTCGCGGCCCGCTTTGGCCGCCTCGCCGCGGATCGCGTCATAGCCCTGCCTGGCCAGCGGCGGCGTGCGCGCCGCGGTGAAGATCACCTCGCCCCAGCGGCCGGCGAAGCGCTGGCCTCGGCCGGACGAGCCGGCCTGGATGACGACCGGATGGCCCTGCGGCGACCGCGGCACGGTGAAGGGGCCGCGCGATTTGAAGAACGGGCCTTTGTGGTCGAGCCGCTTCACCTTGGTCGGGTCGGCGAAACGGCCGCTCGTCTTGTCGATGATCAGCGAATCGTCCTCCCAGGAATCCCAGTGGCCGAGCACGACCTCCATGAACTCGTCGGCACGGTCGTAGCGCAGATCGTGCTCGAGATGCTCATCCTTGCCCATGTTGAGGGCTTCGCCGTCATTGACCGAGGTCACGACGTTCCAGGCGGCACGGCCGCCGGTCATCAAGTCGAGCGTGGCGAAGCGGCGCGCGACGTCGAACGGCTCGAAATAGGTGGTCGAGCAAGTTGAAGCCAGCCCGAGCCCGTCGGTGACCATGCCCATGGTGGTCAGCACGATGACCGGGTCCATCTTCACGCAGCGGATGCCATATTCGACGGTGTGGGCATGATCGCTGCCGAGGCGGTCTGGCATCGCCAGGCGGTCGTCGAAGAACGCCATGTGGAATTTGCCTGCCTCGAGGATGCGGGCGATCTCCTGATAGTAATCGGCCGACATCGAGTCGTCGCGCGACTCCGGATGCCGCCACGAGCTCGGCAGGTTGGTGCAGTTCTGCGCCTGCAGGAAGCCGACCAGGGCCATTTGCCGTGTCATCTTTGTTCTCCCCTGTGAGGCGTTCGGTTAAGCGAGGCCGAGCTCGGCGGCGAGCTTGTAGTCGGTTGCGAGCGCGCGGAGCTTTTCCCAGGTTGCGTCCTCGATCTCGATGCCGTTCTTGCGCCGTTCCTGCTCGCGCAGATACTCGATCTCGCCGGGGTAGAGCACGCCGGTCGATCCTTCCGATGGCGGCGTCGATTTCAGATAGCGCGCGAAATCCGCGACGTCCTTCTTGAACGTTTCGAGCGGACGGAAGGCCGCGACATTGAACACCGCCATGAAGCAGCCGTCATTATGCCGGCCTGTCGGCTCGACGCCGAAGCCGAGACCCGTCAGCAGGCCGCACAGCACTTCCACCATCGCGGCGAGCCCGCTGCCCTTGTAGCCCTCGGTGCCGCCGAGCGGCAGCAGCGCGCCGCCCTTGCGGTATTGCGTCGGATCGGTGGTGTGCCGCCCCTCGGCGTCGATGATCCAGCCGGTGGGAATCGCCTCCTTGCGCGCGACCGCCAGCATGATCTTGCCGGCGGCGACCGCCGAGGTGGCCATGTCCAGATAGAAGGGCGCGTCGAGGTCCGACGGCACTGCGATCGAGATCGGGTTGGTGCCGAGCCGCGGCTCGCGGCCGCCGAACGGGGCCACCAGCTTCGGCGACCTGCCGGAGTCGGCGGTCGCAATCCCGATCATGCCTGCCTTCGCCGCCATCAGTGGATAGGCGGCGAGCCGTCCGACATGGCTCTGCCGGAACACGGTGCAGGCCGCGACATTGGCAGTTCTGGCCTTCTCGATCGTCAGCGCCATCGCCCTGGTGTTGACATGGAAGCCAAAACCCCAATGGCCGTCGATCACGGTCGTGGTCGGCGATTCCTGCTCGATGGTCCATTTGACGCCGGGCACGATATGGCCGGCCTTGATGCGGTCGATATAGGTCGGGACCGCGATGATGCCGTGAGAATCATGGCCCGCGAGATTGGCATTGACGCAACCGACCGCGACGGCATCGGCTTCCTCCTCCGTCGCCCCGGCGGCGCGCAGCAGCGCTGCGCCGATCTTGGTGAGACGGTCGGCCTGAACGATCGGCATGGCATTTCCTCTGATACTTGCCCGCGCCAGCAACGGTTCGAGAACGGATCGAGAGCGGGTCCTGCTTTTTGTCGCCACACGTTTTGTCTCAAAGCGATGGCGTGAGGGCAAGTGGCAAGCTGCCCAAATTGCTGCCGCCGCCAAGCCGGCAGCGCATGGCAGATTTCCGTCAGGCGAGATGCGGAGGTGGTGCTACTTTTCTTCCGGCACTTCGGTCGCGGTCGCCGGACCCTCGCCCATGATCAGGAGCACCGCATCCTCGTCCTTGGCGCCGTCCCAATGCACCTGCTTGCCGTAATGGGTGACGAAGCTGCCGGCCGGCATCGGCACGGTGCCGTGCTCGGGGTCGAACTTTGGCCCGGTGCCGACCCACCACGTCCCCTGCAGTACGACGATGTAGCGGTCGTTGGGGTGGAAATGCGGGTGGCTGAAATGGTTGCCCTTGGTCCACTTGTTGTAGACCATGTAGAAGCCGGGTTTCGAGGGATCGCCGACCACGACGGCCATTTGTGCACCAGCGGCATTGACCGGACCCCAAGGAATCTGGTCCGGCTTCTTGTAGACCAGCGCGGCGGGGTTGAGCTCCGCCGCCGAGCCGATGCTCAGCATGGCGGCGAGCGCCACCGGAATTGCGAGATGGCGCCAGATACGGCTGGTCTTCATGAGGTCCTCCCTGCGGATATTGATGCCTGGAACAGGCCCGCGTTGCGGTGATGCTAGCCGGGCCCATTCGCGCGATGCAAGACGGACACGAACAAGTGTGCCTTCAAGCATGCCTCGGCCGCCGCTACCGCAGGTGCAGCATCAAAACCGTCTTCGCATCTCCCCGCGCTTTGCTATGCTTCCCGGACTCAAGAACAAAAATCGGGAGGATCTGGATGCGATATCATGTGCGCACGCTCGCCGCCGTGCTGCTGGCCGGCGCTGCCGTCGCTCAATATGCCGGCCGGGCTCACGGCGAGGATGGCTGGACGACGCTGCTCGACTCCACCAACAAGGGAGATTGGGGCGAGGTCGGCAAGGCCAATTGGGAGATGAAGGACGGCGCCCTGACCGTCGACAGGCTGGAAGGCAAGGACATAGCCTATCTCGTCAGCAGGAATTCCTACAAGGATTTCCAGATCCGAGCGGAATTCTGGGTCGACGAGGAAGCCAACAGCGGCGTCTTCATCCGCTGCGAGCGTTCCGACAAGCTCGATGCCAAGATCTGCTACGAGGTGAACATCTTCGACAAGCGTCCGGACCCGAGTTACGGCACCGGCGCGATCGTCGACGTCGCCAAGGTCGATCCGATGCCGAAGGCGGCGGGCAAGTGGAACACCTACGAGATCACTGCCAAGGGGCCGCATCTGACCGTCGTCCTCAACGGCCAGAAGACCGTCGATGTCGACGACTCCAAGCATCTCGGCGGTTTCGTCGGCCTGCAATACGGCTCGGGCGTGGTGAAATTCCGCAAGGTCGAGATCAAGCCGCTGTAGTCTGGCAAAGATCAGATCGCGCGACCGCTGGGGCTCGTATCGCCTTCTTGCGGCGGCGCGGTCGCATGTGACGGCAACCGTGAGGAACCCACGCGGATCGCAGGCGACACCGGCGTGATGGCGGCCGAGGCCGTCGGCGAACCCACCGAGGACCGGGATTTACCATATCGCGAGATATCGCGAGATGGCCGTTCGGGAATCCCAGCTTGTGCCTTGTTTGACGTCTCAGTTGGCAAGCTGCGATCCAAGAGCGGGTTCACCGCCAATAAATAACAGGAGATGTGTCATGATGCTGAAATTCGGCAGGGTAGCCGTCGTGTCCACGGCCGCTCTCGCACTCACTGCCGCCATTCCTTCCAAGGCCGAAGCATCCGGCTTCTTCCCTGGTGGCTATGGCGCAGTCGCGTATGGGGGCGGCGGCTATTACGGAGGCTGCGGCTGCCAGGCCTATGTTCCGCCTCCTCCGCCTCCCCCGCCGCCGTGCTGCCGAGTCTATGCTCCGCCGCCGTGCTGTGTCTACGATGGCGGTTGGGACCGTGGCGGTGGCGGCTATTATGGCGGCGGCTATTATCGCGGCGCCTATGACGGCTATTATGGTTATTAGCTTGCGGAGCAAGAAGCTGGCTGCTGCAGTTTGAGTTTCTTCCGACCTCGAAAGAGCCGCTCGGCGGGATGACATCCTGGCGGATCAGGCGGGCGTCGCGCAGCACCTGATCGTGCTGCTCGATTCCGATGACAGCGGGCATGCGCCTGCAGCAGCCGACGAAGTTCGAGTTGGTCATCGCCCTGATGACTGAAGACGCTCTCGTGCGCGAGGAGGATCGTCCGCAGGACCTTCTCCGTCCTTCGATCAGCGCCTTCTTCTGTGGTCTGATTTGACGGTTTGCGTCAGGCAACGGCGATCCGATGGCGATGATGTGTCATATGGCTCTCGTCAACTACTCGCTTGAGCTGTCGAGGCGTCCCTTCACGTGGCGCGCCGGCTGATCCGCCTGGAAATGAGCGGCCAGCCATTTTGCCCATAGTTCCTGCCTTTGTTTCTTGTCGAATTCCCCCTTTGCAAGCGCATATTCCATATTCCGAACTTCGCCAAGCGTTCGGTCATCCACCAGCGATCCGCCGAACGCCACTCGCAGGAAAGCTATCGCGACCATCGAGACCATGAAATACGGCAGGGCAAATCCATCGAGCGCGGCAAGAAACTGAACCGACGGAAACGTGCTGTGAAGGCCGGTCGTTGCCATTTTCACCGGAACGCCCACGATCAAGCCGGCTGCAACGCGCTGCGCGTTGCGCGCGCCCAGCGCCTTGGCGACGTACAACATGACCCCTTCGAGAGTTAAGGACATGACGATCAGCCCGCTCGGAACTCTTCGGCCTCGCTCACCTGCATCTCGATCAACATTTGCCTCGTGTCGCCATCCATGCCGTTTCGCAGGTAGTGGAGCAGGTCCGAGGCGCTGGCCTCATCCTCGAAGAACCTGCCCGTCCGCAGTTCGAACAGGCTGACGAACGAGGCGAACAGCAAAATGAACCCGAGATATCCGACCAGCAGAAAGCCGGAATCGTCATTGTAGAAATAGGAATAGACGAGCGAGAGCAGGAAAAGTATCGCCAGCAAATTGACGTTGACGCTGATGGCCTTGAAAAAATAGGCCCGAAGCAGTGCATTTGTTAAACCACGATATGTCCGCGCGCAAATTTCGACGAGTTTCCGCGCGACAGCCTTGGTGCCTTGAGCAATTGCGACGAACACAGCAGCTGCCGCGACAAAAAACGACCCGTCCAGGACGGATGCGCGGGACACATGGGGTTCCAAGCGCGTGACGAAGGAAGCAAACGCCCTTCGGTCGGCCAGATAGATCTCGAACTTCTCGCCCAGAAAGACTCCGAGGGACTTGAGCTTGTTGGGGTCGAGCTTCGGGCGTGCCAGGCAGGTGTCGGCTGTCGCCAAGAGCAGCAGCAGGCAGACCGCGGCGACGGCCGCAACCACCAACGCGCGCTGGCCGTCGACGCCGAGCGATCGAGCTTTCTTGAATGCCCAAGCCATAGATATCTCGGAGATGGCAATGCCGAAAACTACAGCCGCGACGATCAGTATGCGCGCTGTCCGCGTCTGCGGCAATACGTGCGCCATTTCGGCAGACGCACGGACCAGGGAAAGGCCGAGGTATCTGGATGCTCTGCGCAGCGCCACCCAGGACGAGGTGCCAAGGCTCGCCTGGTCGTGCACTTGCGACGCCAGCCGCGGCTCAATTCCCCGCCCGCGTCGTCTCCGATGGCCGGCTGCGGTTGAACAGCAGATAGAGCGCGCGCGGGTTGGCGGTGACATAGCGCCAGAACAGCCGGCGCGGCTCGAGCCAGATGCGCCAGGCCCATTCCAGCCCAGCGAGCTGCATCCAGCGCGGCGTGCGCGACCGGCTTCCTGACAGGAAGTTGAACAACCCGCCCGAGGTCTTGATGACGCCGACATTGGCAAGGCGCGGCATGAACTCGCTGACGAAGGCCTGTTCGTAGGGCACGCCGAGCGCGACCAGAGATAATCCGGCGCCAGTGCATTGATCTCGTCCACCTTGGCCCGCAGCGCGTCGCGGCGAAGATAGCCGTGACAGCTTCCGGCGATGCGCAGGGTGTGATGCCGCTTTCTGACATTGGCGACGGCTGCTGCGTTCTCGTGCTCATTGGCGCCGAACAGGTAGAAGGTTTGCCCGGCCGTTGCGGCCTTGGCCGCGGCCACGTCGAACAGGTCGGTGGTGGCGACGCGCTCCGGCAACGGCGTCCTCGATTTGGACCGCGAGATTGCGACCAGCGGCTGTCCGTCGGCATTGATCAGGTCCGCGTTGCGGAACAGCCGCTCCGTCATCGGCTCGGTCGAGCAGCGCGACAGCACCTCGCCATTGGCCGAGGTCAGATAGAGCGGACGGCCGAGCCGGCGGGCCGGGAATGTCATCTCGCTCAGGTGCCGGCATCGGCGGCTTCGGCCGCATCGCCGGCGGGCTCGGGCTTGTCGGTCTCCGGCAGCGGCAGCCGGTCGAGCGTGACGATGAAGACTGCCGCGGCGAGCGCGCCGAGCAGGCAGCCGAGCATCGCGATCAGGCTCATCGCCGGCAGGAAGCTGCGCCGCAACGGCACGGTGGCTTCGCCCACGATGCGGGCGGCGGAGGTGTTGAGACTCTCCTGCTCCTCGGTCCCGCGCGAGCGTTTCAGGAACGCCTGGTAGACCTCGCGGCTGGCGTCGACCTCGCGTTCCAGCTCGCGCAGCCGCACCGACGCCTGGCTGAGCCGGACGCTCTGGCGCTTCTGCGCGTCCAGCGCCCGGTTGAGCGAGGCCTCGTAGTCGCGCGCTCGCGTCAGGTCGTTCCGGGCCGACTGCTCGAAGCGGTCGATCTCCTCCGCGATGGTGCGGCGCAGGTCGCCGACCTGCTGTTCCATCTGCTTGAGCGCCGGGTGCGGCGGTCCCAATTCCGTGGTGAGCTCCGCATAGCGCTTGCGGGCCTGGGCATATTGCGAGCGGAGATTGGCGATGGTCGGCGATTGCCGACGGCGACTGCGGCGCAGGCGACGATCAGCCCGGCGCCGGCGATCGCGGCCTTGCGCCGCCACAGCAGGACCGCGAGCCGGAACAGGTCGAGGCTGGCCGGACGGCGCGCCATCGTGCGATGTTCCGGCGCCGGTTGCTTGATCGGCTGATCATAGACGAGCATGATCCCCAGCTCCCGTTCGAACCGCCGCGCGCATTCGCCGAGGGGTTACGCATCGAGCCACGCCTGGCGCCTTGGTCGGCGCGACACCCGCGCAACAGGAAAAATTGACCATGCCCGATGCTGGACTATTCAACGAAATGGCAAAGAAACCGTTTAGACACGGGGAGGCATGGTTGCGGACGTCGGACCGTAATCCGCCGTCGCATCGCGCAGGCGCGAACCTTGACGAAGCGTTAGTCCAGCCCCCGAACATCGCTCAGCGCCTTCGCAGGATGACGTGATAGTCGCCGTGCCGGACATCGGCGGCGCCCCGCCAGGCGAGATTGAGGATGGCGGCGCAGGCGTCGACGACGGCGGCGAGCCACGGCTTGCGCAGCCGCATCTCAGGAAAGCGCGGGCTTTCATAGGCCCTGCGATAGATCGTATCGAGACCGTGCGCGGTGGCGAAGCGCGCCAGATTCGAGAGTGTGACCAGCGGATGGAACACGGTCGGGAACGGCGGGTGGCCGGGCAGGCCCGCATCCATCCTGCCGCGCACGTGGCGATAGAACCAGATGTGGAACCAGTGGGGCGAATATTTCGTCACCACGCCGGATAACGATCTCGGATTGGGGGCGCCGATCAGGATCATGCCGCCCGGCTTCAGCGCCGCGCAGAAACGGGCCAGCGCCGCCTCGGGATCGCCGAGATGCTCGATGACATTGTAGCACATGACGAGATCGAAACTGTCCGGCGCGAAGCGATGCTCCTGAATGTCGCCGAGGATCCGGTTCTGGGCATAGTCGTTGTTGCGGAGCTGCTCCGCGTCGATGTCGACCACGGTGACGTGGGCCCGCCGCAGCACGTCGAGCGGCAGGTAGCAGGTCGAGCCGCCGCCAGCCTCGTAGATCGATAGCCGGCGCTTCGGCAGCTCGGCCTCCAGGACGTGGTGAACCGCGAGCAGGCTGTCGCGGGCCTCGCCCGGCGGCAGGTCGAGCAGCGCCTGCGGGTGCTGCGCCGGCGCGGGTGCATTGGTGACGACGGCCTGCGTGAAACTGATCGTGGCTTTCTCGTTCATGCGGTCAACCCGGACAGCCTTTTGACTCTTCGAAGCGGGGCGAGCGGATTCTCCGAATCCGCTGCGCGTGCAGGCAGCAAGATTAGTACCGATCAGGTTGTGCGTCACGATGCTCTTCAAGATGGGTTAACGCGACGCGTTAATCCCAGCATGTGTTCGGCATCGTCTCGCGGCGACGGCTGGATCGGAAATTGCTATCTCGTGGGACATCCGAAGGTTGAACGTTGCACCTGTCCAGTCCTGCGACAGTCCCGACGACACTGCCGTCCGCCGGACGCGAGATCGCGGCGGTCTCGGCGGCGCTCGATCGCTCGGTCGGAATCGTGGTCTGCGTTCCGAGCTTCCGTCGCGCGGAGCATCTGCGGCTCACGCTGGCTTCGCTCGCCGACCCGGCCTTCGATCTCCGGTTCAATTTCCTCGGCGGCGTCGATACCGACTTCTTCTGGCGCTGCCGCGATGCCGGGATGAAATTTTACTGGGCCGCCGACGCCGTCATCACCGAGACCGTGCCGCAGGGCCGTACCCAGCCGGCGTGGCTCGCCTTGCGCGGCCTGCGCATCGGGGCGATCAACTACCACGTCCAGCTCAAGGCCGCGGCGACGCCGGCCGCGCGCCTCGGCGTGCTGGCGAAGATGCTGACGAAGCTCTTGGGCTCGCCATGGGTCGTCGCGCGCATGTTGCTGACCGAGAAGGCGATGATCGCGCTGCATCCGATGACCGTCGCAGCCGGCAGCGTGCTCGCCATCGGCATGGAGCTGCAACCCTACAAGGCCTCGAGGATCACCCCTCGAGCCGCGCCACGCGCCGCTCAGATGCCGACACAGGCGAGGCTGAGGCTCACCGCCGAGCGCGGAATCGACAACAGCGAACGCCTCCCGACCATCCCGAGATAGGAGAAGGCTGCGCCGTATCGCCGGAAGCGGATCGCCTGCGCGGCCGAATAGGTCAACAGATGGATCTCGGCCGCTCGCCGCAGCCGCGGCGTCGCCGTGGCTGGCAGCCGGCTCAGGATCAGAGCGTCGCCGAACACCCGTTCCGCCGCCGGCATGAAATCCTTGGGCGAGCGGATGGCGCCGCCCGTGGTGTTGGCGGCATGCAGCCGATAGTCGAGAAGCTGGGCGGGAACGAAGTGAAAGGCGCCGACCTCGGCGCCCTGCGCCAGCGCGCTCGCGATCGCCTCGCCGACATGGGCGGCGGCGTTTCTTGCGGGGATCACGACGGAAACGGGCATCGCGGCATCAGTGGTCGACTGCAATGGATCTGAGCATACCGGCTCGTGAGCCCGGCGGGCCCGGCTAATCCGCCCGTCGGCCGGGTTTCACGTGTTAGCGTTAAATTCAACCCTGGCTTGATCGACGCCTTGACCAGCCTCAATGGATGAATAGGGCGCGACTGCCGCGTGCGGAGGCCATGCGGCAACAGCGAGGTTCGAGCACGGTGCAGTTGGCGGACGTCAGGAATTGGCTGCTCGTCACCGGCCTGCAAGGCACGCTTGGCCGGCTCAACGCGATGACCGCCGCGCCGCTGTCTCGCGGCTGTCGCGGCGCTGTTGTGCGTGCTGATAACGCTGCAACCCTTCCCCGACCTGCGCCATGCCGATGTCGCCGGCGCGGCGTCCGGCAGGCTTGCGGCAACCTATGTCTGTTTTGCCGCGCTCGCGGCCGTGGCCGTGCTGGTTTCGGCGGCAGCGAATGCGAAGGCGCTTCGCACGCTGGCATCGCCGCTGCATCTTGGCCTTCTCGGCTGGATGGTCGTGAACATCCTGCTCTCCGAAAGCCGCGAGGTCTCGCTGCAGCGCGCGCAACGAAAATCCAGGTCGATTTCGTGCGGGACTGGAAGAGGCAGTCGCACGCCTGGACACCGGCGGCCATCGCACCATCTTCCAAGACAGTCTCTGGCTGGATGCCTGGTACCGGCCTTCGACGAGGTGTCGCCGCTGATCGCGATCCTGCGCGATTCCGAGACCGGCTGCGAGCTCGCTCGCGTGCCGCTGATCCGCCGTGCGCAGCGGGGCGTCCGCATCGTGGAGTTCGCCGATCTCGGGTTGACCGACTATCACGCGCCGATCCTCAGCTCCGCCGCGCCGGCCGATGTCATCGGCGCTCTTTCGCTCGCCGAGGCACTGCTCGAGGGCCTGCGCCGCCTGCCGGAGGGCGTCGATTTCCTGCGCATGCAGAAAATGCCGGCACAGATGGGCGGCAAGCCCAATCCGCTGGCGCTGCTCGGCCGCATCGGCTGGTGCTCGCTCAACGGCAACCTCGTCGTGGTCGGCGAGGACTTCGAGGCGTATCGGGCCTCGATCAAGCGCATGCAACTGCCGCGCTGCTGGCGCGTCTTCACCCGGCACGCGGGTGCGGAATTCCGCGTCTTCGACGATGTCGGTGAGGCGCTCCGCATCCTCGACGCCATGGACGCCCAGCAGCGGGCACGGATGAGCCAGCTCGGGCTGCGGTTCGTTCTCGCGGACGAACCCCACGCGCGCTTCTACCGCGACATCGTCGGTCGCGGCCTTGCGAGAGGCTACGCGGTCGTCTCCGCGCTGATCTGCGGCGAGGAGATCGTCGCGACCGCACTCGGCGTCAGCCGGGGAACGAGCTATTCGCTGCTGCGGACGAGCTATGCCGGCAAGCGCTGGGCTGCCTGCTCGCTGGGGCTGTTGGTGGTCGAGCGGACCATGGCGGCGCTGCACCGGAACGGTGTTCGCGAGTTCGACCTCTCGATCGGCAGTTACGACTGCAAGCGCCGCTTCGGCGCGCGGCGGTTTCCGCTGACCGACGTCAGCATCGCGCTCGGCTGGCGCGGCATTTCCGTTCGCGCTGCGCGACCGCGCGGCACAGTGGCTGCGCCGCTACCCGCGGCTCGCAGCGGCGGTCGCGCGTGCCCTGGGCAAGCGGGCGGACGGCTGAGAGCTACACTGCCCGCACCACGCCGGGCTTGCCTGGCGTGCACTCCAACGCGGCGCGGTCCCATTTTGCCGTATCGGCCGCGGCTTCATAGGTGCTCTGCAGGAAGGCGAGCAGCGTCTGGTCGGGATCTGGCGCAGCACGCACCGCGTCGTAAGGCAGGATGAACTCGCCGAGCGCCTCGCTGAAGAACGCCGCTTCGGGACGCACCTTGATGGCACGGAAGCCGGGCGGGGCAGGGTAGGCGTAGGAATAGAAGGCGGGATAGTCGATCGCGCCGCTGCCGGGCCAGAAGCCGGCGCTGCTCTCCTCGTGCGAATAGGCTTCGCAGGTGACGGGATCGGGCAGGTTGGGAATGCCGCCTTGATGGCGCGGCGCGGTGCGTCCCGAGAACCGCGTCACCGCAAGGTCGAAACTGCCCCAGAAGAAATGTACGGGGCTCGCCTTGCCGAGAAAGCCGGTGCGAAACTGCTTGAACACGCGGTCGACGTTGACGAGAACCTGGAAGAAACGCCGCGCCGCCTCGGGATCGTAGGCCGCATGCGCGTAGTCCTGTGAGAACTCAATCGCCTCTGGCAACTCGTTCGGCCGCTCATCGATCGTGACCGTGATGCCGAGCTCGGCGAGCACCGCCCTGATACGGGTGTAGAAGGTCGCGACCGACAGCCCGGGCAGCGCAAATTGCCGCGTCTCGCCGTCGCTGGTCGAAATCCTCAGCGCGTGATCGATGAAATCGAACGCGATCTCGAAGCTCCGGGTGCCGTGCGGGACCGGCGACGTGGTCAATCCGCGCGGGGTGACGTAGAGCGTCACGTGCCAGGAATGGTTCAGCCAGGGCGACAGCGTGAGCCTGATCTTGCCGACGATCTGGGTCCAGAGATGGAGCGTCGCATAAGTGTCACGCCAGCCGGCCAGGGCAAGCTCCGGCCAGGCGGCGTGCGGTGCATCGGACATGACGTGACCCCGTGTTGATGATCACAGGATCATATCACGAGATCACGCCTTGGTGCATTCGGCACAGCGCAGCTTGCCGCGCGTGGCGCGGAACAGCCCGCGGCAATACCAGCGGCGCGCCATCGCCTGCACCGGGTTGCGCGCCATCTGAGCAATGAAGAGAAGTTCGAGCATACGCCTATCCTGTCGTCCCCACGCGTTAGATGGGGACGACAGCTTCGTTTTGCATGATGCGCGCCATCGCATCTGCCATGCAATTCGCGGTGGCGTTTAACCATGACGCTTAGCCATGAAGCTCAGCCATAGAGCTCAGCCATGGAGCTTCTTGGCCGTCTCCGCGATCGCGCGGCCCTGGTAACGGGCGCCAGCGAGTTCGTTCGCGCTGGGCAGACGGCTGCCGTCAGTGCCGGTGATGGTGGTCGCGCCATAGGGCGAGCCGCCGGTGACGTCGTTGAGCTCCATCTGGCCGGAAAAACCGTAGTTCAAGCCGATGATGGTCATGCCGAAATGCAGGAGGTTGGTGATGATCGAGAACAGCGTCGTCTCCTGGCCGCCGTGCTGGGTCGCGGTCGACGTGAAGGCGCCGCCGATCTTGCCGTGCAGCGCGCCCTTCGCCCACAGACCGCCGGCCTGGTCGAGGAAGTTGGCCATCTGCGAGGCCATGCGGCCGAAACGGGTGCCGGTGCCGACGATGATCGCGTCGTAATTGGCGAGGTCCTCGACCTTGGCGATTGGGGCGGCCTGGTCGAGCTTGTAATGCGAGGCCTTGGCGACCTCGACCGGTACCAGCTCCGGCACGCGCTTGATGTCGACAGTGGCGCCGGCCTCGCGCGCGCCTTCGGCCACGGCGTTGGCCATGGCTTCGATGTGGCCGTAGGCGGAATAATAGAGGACGAGAACTTTTGCCATGATGGGTCTCCTTCGGGTTTGATGTTGACGGGAAAGCCTTAAGCCGCGTCGACCAGCACCAGTTCGGTATCTTCCAGGGCCGTGATGGTCACCTTGGCCTCGTCTCGGATCGCGGCGCCGTCGCGGGCGTTGACCTTGACGCCGTTGACCTCGACGCTGCCGGCCGCCGGCACGAGATAGAGGTGCCTCGCCTTGCTGGTGGTGTATTCGGCGCTTTCACCGGCCTTCAGCGTGGTGGCGAGCACCCGCGCATTGGCACGGATCGGCAGCGCGTCGGCGTCGCCGGCGACGCCGCTCGCAATGGTGACGAGCCTGCCCGAGCGGTCGGCCTTCGGGAACGGCTTCGAGCCCCAGGTCGGCTCGCCGCCCTGCTTCTCGGGCTGGATCCAGATCTGGAAGATCCGCGTCTGGCCCGGCTCGAGATTGTACTCGGAGTGGCGGATGCCGCTGCCCGCGCTCATCACCTGGACGTCGCCGGCCTCGGTGCGGCCCCTGTTGCCGAGCGAGTCCTGATGGGTGATCGCACCCTCGCGGACATAGGTGATGATCTCCATGTTGGCGTGGGGATGGGCGGGAAAGCCCGTGTTCGGCGCGATCTCGTCGTCGTTCCACACCCGCAACGCGCCATGGCCCATGTTGGCGGGGTCGTAATAATTGGCGAAGGAGAAGTGATGCCGGGCCTTGAGCCAGCCGTGGTCGGCGCTGCCGAGCTTGTTGAACGGTCTGAGTTCGATCATGTGATCCTCGCTTAAGTGATTTGAAAGACAGCCCGGCACCGACGTACCGGGCCCGTGTTGATCTCGATCAGGCGTTGAGGCCGCCATCGACATTGAGCACTGTGCCGGTGACGAACGAGGCTGCGGGGCTTGCACGCAAGGCGACGCCGGCTGCGACCTCCTCGGGGCGACCGAACCGCTGCAGCGCGTGCAGGCTGCGCTGGACCTCAGCAAATTCGCCGCCGTCCTTCGGGTTCATGCCGGTATTGATCGACCCCGGCTGCACCACATTGACGGTGATGCCGCGCGAACCGCCGGTGACCAGCGACCTTGCCTGAAAGCTTCTGCTCACTGGATTTCTCCATCGCTTGAATTTCGACGGCGCTTGGATACGCCGTCGGTCTTGGTATAGAAATAGAAACTATCGAAATTCATTGTTTCCAAAAATGAGCTATGAGGCCATGGCCAGACTTCCGGATTTCGAGGCGCTGGCGATCTTCGCCAAGGTGGTGGAGCTGCGTTCCTTTGCGGGCGCGGCGGACGAGTTGGCGCTATCGAAGGCGACCGTCTCCAAGGCGGTCGGACGGCTCGAGGAGCGGCTCGGCGCGCGGCTGTTCAACCGCACCTCGCGCCGGCTGGCGTTGACCGACGCCGGGCAACGGCTTTCCGAGCGCGCCGCGCGGCTGCTTGCCGATGGCGAGGCCGTGGAGAACGAGGCGCTGGCACAGTCGAGCACGCCGCGCGGGCTGGTCCGGCTCGCAGTGCCGATGACTTTCGGGGTCAAGGAGATCGCGCCTCTATTGCCGGAGTTCCTCGCGCTCTATCCGGAAGTCTCGATCGACCTGCACCTGAGCGACGCCACGGTGGACCTGATCGGCGAAGGTTTTGATGCTGGCCTGCGCATTGCGCGTCTGCCGGATTCGTCGCTGATCGCGCGGCGGCTCTGCGGCATGCCGCGCTACACGGTGGCGGCGCCATCCTATCTGAAGCGTCACGGCCGGCCGACCCATCCGATGCACCTCGCCCAGCACAAGTGCTTCGGCTACGCCTATCTCTCGACGCCCAACGTCTGGCACTACACCAACGCCGCCGGCGAGCAGGCGAACGTGCGCCCGGCCGGCCAGTTGCGTGTCAACAACGGCGAGGCACTGATGCCGGCGGTGCTCGCCGGGCTCGGCATCGCCGACCTGCCGGAGTTCATCGTCGGCGGAGCCATCGCCTCCGGCGAGGTCGAGGTGATCCTGAAAGGCTGGAAGCAGCCGGAAGGCGCGCTGCACCTCGTGACGCCGCCCGGCGGTCCTCGGCCGGCGCGGGTCGAGGTGCTCGCGGAATTTCTCGCGCGGGAATTTGCCAAGGGCAGGAAGCGATAGGCGCCGCTCCTTGCACTCTCACGTTTTGTTGCATGCTCGAACCTAGGCCGGCCTCATTCATTGGCGAGCTTGGGGCCCGTGGGCGCGTAGCGACGACGCGCTCGGACTGAATTGGAAGGACGAGCATGCGAACGCAGCGGATGATCCTGAGACTGATGGTGGCCGGCGGTCTCTGTGCCGTGGCAGCTCCCGCCTTGTCGCAGGGAACCCCCGAGCAGCAGATGGCGTGCACGCCCGATGTGTGGCGCCTTTGCGGCGCAGAGATTCCGGACGTGGACCGCATCGTCGCCTGCCTGCGCCAGAACAGGCCGCAGCTCAGCGAAGCCTGCCGCGCCGTGTTCGCATCCGATGAGGCTACGCCGCAGCGGGAAAGCCGCAGGGAACAGCGGACCGCG
This sequence comes from Bradyrhizobium sp., assembly GCF_019242285.1. Lineage (GTDB taxonomy): Bacteria > Pseudomonadota > Alphaproteobacteria > Rhizobiales > Xanthobacteraceae > Bradyrhizobium. The sequence goes on along the minus strand of NZ_JAFAVV010000587.1, from coordinate 2,911 downwards.
CGCCAGCACCGCGCCTTGCACGATCGCGGGGAACAGCGGCGACGCTACCAGGACGGAGAGGCTGTGCAGCCTCGGCAGCCCCGCCGTTATGACGAGGACAACGAGTAGGCTTCAGCCCCACTGTCGGGCGTCTTCGATCCTGATCTCGCAGATATCGACCCATTCGGCGCCGGTGAGCTCGGCCATTCGCTCCGGCGCGATCCTGACTGCGCTGCGGGTCGAGCCCGCAGCGGGAACCACGATGTCGAAAGCCTGCAGCGACCGGTCGCAATAGACGGGCAGGGGCGTCTTCAGCCCAAACGGGCAGACGCCGCCGACCTCATGGCCGGTGATGGCGGCGACCTCGTCGGCGGCCAGCAGTTTCGGCTTGCCGCCGAACACAGCCTTGATCTTCCTGTTGTCGAGGCGCGCGGTGCCGCCGGCGACGACCAGCAGCACGCGTTCGCCGATCCGCAGCGACAGCGTCTTGGCGATGCGCGCCGGCTCGACGCCATAGGCCTCCGCGGCGAGCACGACGGTGGCCGAGCTCTTGTGGCTTTCGATGACGGCGATGTCGGGGGCCCTTTCGGCGAAGAAGGCGCGGACGGATTCGAGACTCATGGCTGGCTCAGAACCTTCGGCAGTTCGGATAGCGCGTGGAGGCGGTGATCGGGCATGACGCCGAGCTCGTCCATCTGGGTGCGGAGCGCCTTGAACATCGTGAGCGGAGCAACGGTCTCGCTCTCGACGCAAGCGAGCGCCATCGCTTCCGGAATCACGCGCTCGATCCAGGCGACGTTGAGCCCGAAGGCCTTGGCGCCGCAGGCGTCCCAAGGATTGGCCGAGATGAACAGCATTTCGTGGGGCGGAATGCAAAGCACCTCCTCGATCGGCCGATAGGCCTCAGGCGCCGGCTTGAAGATTTTGTTCGCATCGACGCTGATGGTGGCATCGAGCATCCTGTCGAGCCCGGTGTTCACGACCAGCGCGTTCAGCATGTCGGGGCTGCCGTTGGACAGGATGGCGAGCTTTCTGGGTTTCAGCGCGGCGAGCGTTTCGATCGCATCGGCGTAGAGATCGAGGTGACGATATTTGTCGATGATCCCCGCGAAGGTGGCCTGATCGTAGTCCAGTCCGAGCAGCCGCAGCGTATAGGCGAGCGAGTCGCGGGTGACGACGGAGAAATCCTCGTAGCGCCGCATCAGCGAGCGCAGCCAGGTGTATTCGAGCTGCTTGATGCGCCAGACCTGGGTGATGATGCCGCCATAGCCGGGAAACGCGTCCTCGGTGACATCGGCGACCGACTGGACGTCGTACAGCGTGCCATAGGCGTCGAACACGACGGCTTTGATGCCCATCAATTCACCTCGCGAGTGTCGCGGAAATCGTAGCCCGCATGAGCGCAGTGATATGCGGGACCTTCATTCCCGGGTATCGCTCGGCTCACCCGGGCTACGACTATATGCCAAGAAGCCGCCGCGCGTTGGCCTTCAGCACCTTCGGCCGGATCTCGTCGCGGATGTCGAGCTTGGCGAAATCCGACAGCCAGCGGTCCGGCGTGATCACCGGCCAGTCCGAGCCGAACAGCATCTTGTCTTGCAGGATCGAGTTGATGTAGCGCACCAGGATCGGCGGAAAATACTTTGGCGACCAGCCCGAGAGATCGATGTACACGTTCGGCTTGTGGGTCGCGACTGACAGCGCCTCCTCCTGCCAGGGGAAGGAGGGATGCGCGAGGATGATCCTGAGGTCCGGGAAGTCCGCCGCAACGTCGTCCATGTACATCGGGTTGGAATATTTCAGCCGCATGCCCATGCCGCCGGGCATGCCTGACCCGACGCCGGTCTGGCCGGTGTGGAACAGTGCGATCGCGCCGCTGTCGTTGATCGCCTCGTAGAGCGGATAGGCCATGCGGTCGTTGGGATAGAAGCCCTGCATGGTCGGATGAAACTTGAAGCCGCGGACGCCATAGTCCTCGATCAGCTTGCGCGCCTCGCGCACGCCGAGCTTGCCCTTGTGCGGATCGATCGAGACGAACGGGATCAGGACGTCGAGATTGTCGGAGGCGACCTCCAGCATCTCGTCATTGTTGTAGCGGCGGAAGCCGGTCTCGCGCTCGGCGTCGACCGGGAAGATCACGGCGGCGATCTTCTTGGCGCGATAGTAGGCCGCAGTCTCCACAACCGTCGGCGGATGCTTGTGCGGCGATTTGAAATACTCCGCCATCTGCGCCTGGAAATCGTCATAGCCGTCGTCGCCATGCATGCCGCACGGCTCCTCGGCGTGGGTGTGGATGTCGATCGCCACGACGTCGTCGACGTTGGGCAGCTTCAGCTTGGGCATGTTCACGCTCCCAGTGTGCGAGCTTGATTTTTCATTCTCATGATTTGATTATATGATATAACAAATTCCGCAAGGTGGCAGAAGTGCGCGGGGAGGATGTCATGCGTGAAGCGGCGGCTTTCGCGACCGATTTCTGGAAAGACGCCGAGCTTCGCAAGATGTGGGATGACATCATCCCCGGCGAGCCGCGCCGGACCAACGCCGGGCAGTCCTGGAGCTGCAACATCCCGGCGCGGCCCGGCGACGTCATCACGCTTCAGGCGCGCGCGCTCGACAAGTTCATCAAGCGCGAGCGACTGTTCGTCGTGCACGACAACGTCTTCTTCAACCAGCGCGGCGAGGTGATCTGCGCCGGCCGCGGCTGGACCATCCGGCCGCAGTGAGGGAACCCTATGTCCACGCATTTCGAGAAGCTGTCCGCCGGCGACACCATCGACGGCCCGGCCTTCGCGGTGTCGCGCGAGTCGATCCGGCTGTTCTGCGACGCCTCGCTCGACTACAACCCGCTGCATCTGGACGACGATTACATGAAGGGGAGTTTCGGCAAGACCCAGTTCGGCGGCGTGATCATGCATGGCATGAACAATTT
>NZ_JAFAVV010000399.1 GCF_019242285.1 Bradyrhizobium sp. | reverse complement strand
AGGTTGAGCCGTGTGCCGACCGTCCAGTGCCTTGCCGTGGTCATGGCGAGCGTCTCCGCCGCGGTATCGACCTCGAACCAGGTCCTGCCGCCATCCGTGCCAGACGCAACGACAGTGAGGCAGACGCCGCTGCAGGCGATCGAGGCGCCGTCGGCGATGGTGGCCTGATCATAGCCGCATATGATGCGCAGGCGGTGCAATTGACCCTGCGCCACCGGCTGCAACGCCGTGATCTCGCCGATATCGGTGACGATCCCTGTGAACATCACGCCCGCTCGTAGATGGTCAAATTGTCCTGATCCAGCGCCTCGCTAGCACGAAGCCTGAAGCTCGGCGACTGCGTGATCGCCGACAGCGGCAATGCGTCCAGCGCATCGACCCCGTCGGCCCCGATCGCCTCGGAACCGCGGAACAGCCGGATCTCGTCAACAAGCCCGGCGGCGACGAAAGACGACGCCACCCGGCTGCCGCCCTCCACCAGGAGCCGCGTGATGCCGCGCTCGGACAGCGCCTGCAACACGGCCGGAATATCGAGCCCACCTCCATCGTCACGCGCGATCCTGATCACCTGCGCGCCGGCCGCGCCGAGCCTCATGGCCGCGGCGGCTTCCGCCCATTCCGAGCCCAGCACCCAGAGCGGCGTCTCACGCGCCGAATGCACCAGGCGGCAGTTGCCGGAAAGCCGCAGCGCGCGATCCAGCACCACCCTGACGGGGGATCGCGCCGCCATGCCCGGCAGGCGGCAGTTCAGCAGCGGATCGTCGGCCAGCACCGTGCCGATCCCGACCAGGACGGCGTCGCATTGCGCCCGCAACAGATGGACGCGCGTGCGCGCAGCCTCGGCGGTGATGGCGACGGGCCTGCGGCCGGCCGCACCGATCTTGTCGTCGGCGGAGACCGCGAGCTTGAGGATGACATGGGGACGCTGGTCGCGGATGCGCCGGAAATGGCCGGCATGGTCATGCGCCGCCTCGGCCGCGCATAGCCCGACATCGACCACGAGGCCGGCTGAGCGCAATCTCGCATGCCCCTCCCCCGCGACGTCCGGATTGGGGTCCTCGATCGCCGCCACCACGCGGGCGATCCCGGCGGCGATGACCGCATCCGCACAGGGCGGCGACTTACCGTAATGAGAGCAAGGCTCCAGCGTCACATAGAGTGTCGCGCCGCGCGCGGCCTCACCGGCCCGCCGCAAGGCCTCCGGCTCCGCATGCGGCCGGCCGCCGGGCTGGGTCCAGCCGCGGCCGACGATGACGCCGTCCTTGACCACGACCGCGCCGACCGCCGGGTTCGGCCAGGTCCGCCCCTGCCCACGCCGCCCGAGCCTCAGCGCGAGCTGCATGAAGCGCCGATCGGCATCCTTGGCCTGCCGGCTCTTCTCTGCGAATTGATCCTCCAGGATGCGGAAGATCATTTTCGGATGGTGACGACGCGGGCGTCCTCCTCGCCGGAGAGCTCGCCGAGCACCGCCTCGAAATCCTTGGCCTCGCGGAAATTGCGATAGACCGAGGCGAAGCGCACATAGGCGACGTCATCGAGCGCGCGCAGATGTTCCATCACGGTCTCGCCGATCACCTCGGACGAGATCTCCGCCTCCCCCGCGCTTTCCAGCTCGCGCACGATCGACGACACCATCTTCTCGACCCGCTCCGGGTCGACCTGACGCTTGCGCAGGGAGACCTGCACCGAGCGCATCAGCTTGTCGCGGTCGAACGGCACCCGGCGGCCGTTGCGCTTGATGACGGTGAGCTCGCGGAGCTGCACCCGCTCGAAAGTGGTGAAACGGAAATTGCAGGACACGCAGACCCGCCGCCGCCGGATCACCGAGGAATCCTCGGTTGGACGGGAGTCCTTCACCTGGGTATCGAGACTGTTGCAGCTTGGGCAGCGCATCCGCTTCTCGACCTCACTGATAGATCGGGAAGCGGTCGGTCAGCGCCTTCACGCGTTGCTTGATCGCCGCCTCCACCAGCGGCGCCTTGCCGTCCGGCGACTGCGCCAGCGCGTTCAGCACCTCGGCGATCATGCCCGCCACTTCCTTGAATTCGCCGACGCCAAAACCGCGCGTGGTCGCGGCCGGCGTGCCGAGGCGAAGGCCCGAGGTGACGAAGGGTTTTTCCGGATCGAAGGGAATGCCGTTCTTGTTGCAGGTGATGGCGGCACGCACCAGCGCCTTCTCCGAGACGTTGCCCTTCAGCCCCTTGGGCCTGAGGTCGACCAGCATCAAATGGTTGTCGGTGCCGCCGGAGACGATCTCCAGCCCGTGGCCGCGCAGGCTCTCGGCCAGCACCTTGGCGTTCTCGACCACGTTCTTCGCGTAGATCTTGAAGTCGGGCCGCAGGGCCTCGCCGAGCGCCACCGCCTTGGCCGCGATCACATGCATCAGCGGACCACCCTGGAGCCCAGGGAATACCGCCGAGTTGAGCTTCTTGGTCAGCGATTCATCGTTCCACAGCATCAGGCCGCCGCGCGGCCCGCGCAGCGACTTGTGCGTGGTCGTCGTCGTGACATGGGCATGGGGCACGGGCGAAGCATGCACGCCGCCCGCGACGAGGCCGGCGAAATGCGCCATGTCGACCATCAAGCAGGCGCCGACGCTGTCCGCGATCTCGCGGAAGCGCTTGAAGTCCCAGGCGCGCGAATAGGCCGAGCCGCCGGCGATGATCAGCTTCGGCTTCACCTCGGCGGCCTGCTTCGCAACTGCGTCCATGTCGATGATCTGGTCCTCGCGGCGCACCGTGTAGTGCGCGACCTTGAACCACCTGCCGGAGATGTTCACGGGCGAGCCGTGGGTGAGATGACCGCCGGCGGCGAGATCGAGGCCCATGAAGGTGTCGCCTGGCTCGAGCAGTGCCAGGAACACCGCCTGGTTCATCTGGCTGCCGGAGTTCGGCTGGACGTTGGCGAAGGCTGCGCCGAACAGTTTCTTGGCGCGCTCGATCGCCAGCGTCTCGGCGAGGTCGACCCATTCGCAGCCGCCATAGTAGCGGTTGCCGGGATAGCCTTCCGCATATTTGTTGGTCATCACCGAGCCCTGTGCTTCCAGCACGGCGCGGCTGACGATGTTCTCCGAGGCGATCAGCTCGATCTCATGCCGCTGCCGGCCGAGCTCGCCCTGGATCGCGGCGGCGATCTCGGGATCGGCCTCGGCGAGACTAGCGGTGAAAAATGAATCGGGCGCGGAAGCAGTTTTGGCATGAGCGGAGATCGGAGGCGTCATCGGCGAAATGTCCCCATAGCCGCAGTCCCTGGGGACGGTGCGGTCGGTCTTAAATGGCGGATCGGAAGCAGATCGCCGCCGATTAGCACATCGAACAGCCATGGCCAAGGACTTGCGGTAGCTGCCTGACAATTATGCCAGATATGGTGGGATTGGCGGGATCGGAGGCCCCGCCCCCAACTTCCCGTGCTCGCAGACAGACCTTCGGGCGAGGTATCATCGCACTTCCATCGTCGGGAGCCATGCAGCCACCTTCCTGCGGCGCGGGAGACGCCCAGGTTGCGCTTTGTTCAATACCCTCGAAATCAAGAGGGCGCAGGGAAGACCGGGTGCCGGCTGGCACCCATGGCCCCCGTGCAGCAGAAACGCACGGGGCAGGAACCACAGGCTCAGCCGAGTTGACCCGACCTTCCCTGCGCGATGGTTTTAACCCTTATAGCGCGCTCTCCCTGGTGACCGGGCTTGATTGCCACCATCCCTCGCGAAATCATCATCCCGCGAACTTGATCCCAGCGTCGGGGGATCAGGACCACACGCCTTCGGCGTCCGCGCAGGCACCGCTCGTCTGGCAGCACCGTCGCGTCCATCGCATCCCCGCCTCACGTTCGGTGACGATTGGCCAAACGTCCCTCTTGCCGAGGCGGGATGGCGCGGATTGTGCCACCGATTTGCGACGAGGTCAACGGCTTTTCCGAAAATCAGAAGCGACGCGCTGCATCGAAGATATGCACCCGCTGGCGTTGCCCGGCACGAAGAATCGGTCGGGTGGGCAAAGCGACCTTCTTGCGCGAAGCACTGCCACGAGTGGCGCTTCATTGGGCTGTGAGCAAGCGACGACGCAGCGAGGATGCGCGCGTCGAGTCTCGGCCCGCCTCCTTGCATTTTTGCAGCCAGGGTGTAGTTTGTGAATATTCGATTAGCCGCTGTGCCTTTCTGAACGCGCCTGCGGGCTCCTTCCCAAAGACATCGACCAGTTGAATGGAATCGCGTGATGGTCATGCGAAATATGCTTTGGAGAAGAAAATGCCGACAGGCACTGTCAAGTGGTTCAACGGTCAGAAGGGTTTTGGATTTATCCAGCCCAATGATGGCGGAAAGGATGTGTTCGTGCATATCAGCGCCGTGGAACGGGCGGGACTTTCCGGCCTTGCAGAGGGCCAGAAGGTTGCCTTCGAACTCAAGACCGACAAGATGC
>NZ_JAFAVV010000324.1 GCF_019242285.1 Bradyrhizobium sp. | reverse complement strand
GTCTGCAAAACCGTTGCAAGCGGGTTCGAATCCCGCCGACACATCCACGCTTCCGTCCGCCAACAGGACAGGCTCCCGTCTTCTAAACGGGCAATCGATGTTCGAGTCATCGCGGAAGCGCCATCTCGACGTAGCTCAACCGGACAGAGCCTTCGCCTCCTAAGCGAACGAGTGGACGTTCGAGTCGTCCCGTCGGGACCAATTGGTGAGTTAAGCGGGTGGGACCCGTCCTCGTTTGCTAAACGAAGGGCACCGGGAGGTGTGAGAATCGTGCTCTCAACTCACCGCCATTTTGCGGACGCTATTTTGCGGACGCTATTTTGCGGACGCTATTTTGCGGACGCTATTTTGCGGACTTGGCGTAGAGGCAACGTACTGGTCTTCCAAACCGGGGTCGGGAGTTCGATCCTTCCAGTCCGCACCATGCTCCGTTGGTGCAATGGCTAGCATCTCGGTCCTTCAAACCGAAGACGACGGATCGAAACCGTCACGGAGTACCAGTTCGATGCGGCGCCTCCGGCGAGGACTCTGGCCTTTGACGCCGGACAGTTCGGCTCGACGCCGAGAGCCGCTGCCATCCCGATCCTTCCGGCGAAGACACGGCTCCCATAAGGCCGTCAGGCGCGATCGACACGCGCGTTCGGGACCATACTGCCTATGCTCGATGGCAATGAGCACGCCGGCTGTGAACCGGTGGGATGGCGTTCGAATCGCCTGGGCAGTACCAGTTTGGGAGTTTGGTGTAATGACAGCACAGCGGCTTCCAACCCCGCTGGCGTGGGTTTGATTCCGACAACTCCTGCCAATCCCATCCACCAAGTACTCGCGTGCCTTGTCGGATCCCCGGTGAGGCACCATTTCGCCTCAGGAGGCCGTCTATGCGCAAGCCCGACCCATTTCAGACCCGCGCCCGCGAGCTTTGCCTGGCCGCAGGCATCGATCCGGATTCGCGCGTTGGCGAAGGTCGCGGACAGCCCGCATGGTGTCTGTACCGCGACGCGGCGCGGAAGGAGCATCTGGCACGCGAGACGGACGCTGCAGCCGCAGAGATCGCCAACCTGCGCCCGCAGGAAGATCGCTTCCAGGATGCGCCGCTCAAAATCTTCGGCCAACATGACGACGCCACGATTGCGCAGATGCGCAACTGCATGGCAGTCGGCAACGTGGTGGCGGGCGTGATCTGCGCCGACGGGCATTTGGGTTATGCCCAGCCGGTTGGTGGCGTGATTGCCTATGAGAAGCAGATCAGCATCTCTGGCGTAGGCTTCGATATCGGTTGCGGCAACATGGCCGCGCGGCTTGACGTGCCTTTCGAGGACATCAGCGCGATCGTGCCAACGATCATCCGCGACGTTGCCAAGCTCATTTCGTTCGGCGTCGGCCGTGCCAATGCCGAGCGTGTCGAACACGAGCTGTTTGATGATGGTGACGCATGGCGCGACAGCGACATGGGCGAGTACCGGCAGAAGGCCGTTGCCCAACTCGGCACGGTCGGATCAGGCAACCACTACGTTGACCTGATGCGCGACGAGGATGGGATGGTCTGGATCGGCGTGCATTTCGGCTCGCGCGGTCTCGGGCACACCAGCGCCACGCGCTACCTGAAAGCTGCCGGCGGCAAGGACGGCATGAATGTGCCGCCGGCCGTGGTCGATGAGGATTCCGAAATTGGGCGCCGTTACATTGCGGCGATGCAGCTCGCCGGTCGGTACGCCTACGCCGGCCGGGAATGGGTCTTGGAGCGCGTCCGCCAGATCATCGGCGGTGACGTGACCGACATGGTTCACAACCATCACAACTACGCCTGGCGCGAGACGCACGATGGCAAGGACCTTTGGGTGGTTCGGAAGGGCGCGACGCCCGCTTTCCCGGGCCAGCGCGGTTTTGTCGGTGGCTCAATGGGCGACGATGCCGTGATCCTGGAAGGCGTCGATAGCCCGGAGGCCAAGGCTTCGCTCTATTCAACCGTGCATGGCGCCGGCCGCTTGTTCGGCCGGAAGGAAGCCAAGCGCCGCTTTACCAAGGCGGAAATGGATAGGTGGCTCAACGACCGCGGCGTCACCCTGATCGGCGCTGACCTCGATGAAAGCCCGATGGCCTATCGGCGCCTTCCTGAGGTGCTCGCACAGCACGCCGGCACCGTGAGAGTGTTGCATACGCTCAGACCATTTGCGGTCGCGATGGCAGGCGAGGGCGAGTTCGACCCTTGGAAGGACTGAGACCAGACGCTTTCCGGTTCGCTCCGATGTCCGGCTCCGACCCTTCGCGATGGTTTGAGCACGCGCAGGCAGGTCAGAAGTCAGGGCCAGACCGGAAGTCGCCGGGCTGCGGCCCAAACCGGCGCTTTAGACTCAAAGTGAACACCCACGCACACATGCCCTTCCCGTACATATGTTGATACCAGCGCTGGATACGTGCCTCGTCCGCAACGGCATTGAGGCCAAGGAGCAATCCTGGCCGCGCGAGCGCGGGGGGCGGCCCTTCTCGACATCGGCGTTGGCACTCTCGGAAAGCTGGACGGACACGGTCTAGGGCGGAAGGACAAAGGCGTGGCAGACGTCCGGATGCGCGGGTCCTTGCGTTGACAAACTTGTGGCTCCGCGTCGTCGAACGCGGTGCCTAGAGGGACTTGGCAGCGAGATCAGCTCCCTCGCGCAAGGCCTTCAATTTTGCCCAAACGACGTCGCTTGCGACCATTTCGTAGCCGGCAAACGTGCCGAAGCCGCAGTCCACTCCCGCAATCACGCGTGCGTGGTCCCCTACGGCCGTGACGGCTTGCAGAATGCGATTCGCCACCACCTGTGCGGGCTCGACATAGTTGGTCGTGGAGTCGATCACGCCCGGTATCAGCGACTTGTCCGCGGGCCATTGCGCGGCGCGAATGCTCTCGTACTCATGCTGGTGACGTGGGTTGGCCAATTCGATACTGAGCGTCTCTGCCCTGAGCTGCAGTAATTCCGGCAATATCTTTGCCAGAGGAATGTCGTCGACATGCGGCCCTTCTCTGTTTCCCCAGCAGCAATGGACGCGCATTGCCGCCGGAGGGATATCGGCAGTCGCCTTGTTGATGGCGTCCACATGCATCTCCACGAAGCTTATGAATTCCGCATCCGAGTTGTCTTGAAAGAACACCGTTCTTTCCATAGCGAGATCAGGCGCGTCGACCTGCAGGATGAAGCCTGCCTTGTGAATGATTTCGTACTCCTTCCGCATCTCCTGGGCGAGGGTGAACAGATAGCGTTCGTGACTGTCGTAGTGGGCATTGAGCAGTGTTGTCGCGATGATGCCCGGTGATGGCGCAGTCATGAACGCACTATGGCCGCCACCTATCTCACCCAATTCCCGACTGAGCCGATCACAGTCGGTCAATGCCTCGCGTTGGCCATGGTACGTCACGTCTCCAACAGCTTGCGGCGCGTTCGTCATTTTGGCTCGACGGCCGATCTTCGCTCTCATCATGTCGGCATAGGCCGGAAACTTGATGAAATCGGTAGCCGTGCGCCGCCTCGATTCGCCCGCAAATCCGGTCATCCGCTGGGCGACGTAGGTCTGGAATCCGGGCTTCGATTGCTCACCGTCGGACACGATGTCGACGCCAGCCTCGACCTGATGCCGAAGCACGTCATGTACGCCTCTCGAGATCTGGCGTTCCAACTCGGCGGCATCAACGACGTCGCCGAGTTCCTGGCGGATGAGGAGATCCGTCAGCTTTGCGTTTCTCGGCAGGCTGCCGACGTGTGTCGTGCGGATATGTTTTTCCGATTTGGGCGTTTCCTATTGCGGAACCCGCCC